>JAQIBW010000218.1 GCA_027858865.1 Sulfurimonas sp.
CATATCGAAGATGGTAAAGAGTTTGAGTTATCATTTAATCAAATGAATTATAAAGAGTTTTTTAAACACTTAAAAGTTGGTGATGAAGTTTGGGCAAATGATTCTATTTTTAGATTTACTGTAAAGAATATAAATGTAGAGATAGCAAATATAACCTTTTTATCTCATTCTGATGGAAGACTTTTAAATAATAAGGGGATGCATGTTCGTGGTGTTCATAAGCATATACCATTTCTTTTTAGTAAAGATGAAAAACTTATAGAGTTAGCAAATAAACATAAGCTAGATTTTGTAGGTTTATCTTTTGTAAGAGATGCAAAGGATATAAAAGAGGCTAAAAAGTTAATTGAAAATATTCAGATTATATCAAAAGTAGAAACATTAAGTGCAGTAAATAATCTTAATGAGATACTAGAAGAGGTTGAATTTATCTTGATAGATAGGGGTGATTTATCTACTGAAATTGGACTTAGCAAAGTTCCAACATATCAAAAATTCATCATAGATAAAGCACTATTTTATAATAAAAAAATCTTTTTAGCTACACAATTCTTAAAATCTATGGAAAATAATCCTCTACCAACAATAGCAGAAACGATAGACTTATACAACACACTTAAAAGTGGAATTTATGGAATCCAAATGTCAGAAGAAACAGCAGTAGGAAAATATCCAAAAGAATGTTTGGATGTAATTAATAATTTAATGAAAGAGATTAAATCAGAAGGCAGAAAGGGAACAAAATGAGTGATAAATATGCAATAGATAGTCATAAGTTAAGTTATCATCCGCAAAGAGTAGCACAGTGGATAGAGGCTGGTGATGATATTGAAAAATTAAAAAAAATATATCCAGTCTATATAGAGATTTCTCCAGTTGGAGCTTGTAATCATAGATGTACATTTTGTGGTGTTGACTATATTGGTTATCAAAATGTCAGATGGGATAAAGAACTTCTTAAAATAAAGATATCAGAGATGGCACAAAAAGGTGTTAAAAGTCTCATGTTCGCTGGTGAGGGTGAGCCACTACTACACAAAGATTTAGACAAGGTGATTGAGCATTGTTCTAAAGTTGGGATTGATAGTTCTATCACTACAAATTTTGTATGCTTAAATGAAGACAATGCCAATAAAATAGTAAAAAATTCTTCTTGGATTAAAATCAGTATAAATGCAGGAACAAGAGAAAGCTACGCAGCTATTCATAGAACAAAAGAGAGTGATTTTGATAAAGTTTTAGAAAATATGAAACTAGCAGTAAAAATAAGAAAAGAATATAACTATAAATGTACACTTGGTGCTCAGATGTTACTACTACCAGAAAATAAAGATGATGCAGTTACTTTAGCAAAAATAGTAAAAAATATAGGGCTGGATTATCTTGTTATAAAACCATATTCACAGCATTTATTTAGTGAAACAAAAAAATATAAAGATATAGACTATAAACCTATGCTTGAACTAGAAAAAGAACTTGAAAAACTAAATGATGAGAATTTTAATATTGTTTTTAGAAGTAATACTATGAAAAAATTAGATAGTGGACATAGTTATGGGAAATGCTACTCTACCCCATACTTCTGGGCACACTTAATGGCAAATGGAGATTTATATGGATGTAGTGCATATCTTCAACAGAGTAAATTTTGTTATGGAAATTTAAAAGAAGATTCGTTTCAAGATGTATGGGAAAGTGAAAAACGCATAAAATCCATCACTTATGTGAAAGAAAAGCTTGATATTTCAGGCTGTAGAGAAAACTGTAGGATGGATGAAGTAAACGGTTATTTATGGAGACTTAAAAATCCGCAAGATCATGATAATTTTATATAAAGGCTGGTAGATGAAAGCAGTAGTGACAGGTGGAGCGGGATTTATTGGTTCACATATGGTTGATTTGTTAGTTGAAAATAACTATGAAGTAACGGTGATAGACAATCTTGCAAATGGAAGACTAGAGAATATTGAACATCATAAAGGTAATATAAAATTTACCCAAGCTGATATCGGTGATTATGAGACAAACCTAGATGAATTATTTAAAGATGTTGATTTTGTATTTCATTACGCTGCACTTGCTGATATAGTACCATCTATAAATAACCCTATAAAATATCATAGAGCAAATGTAGATGGGACTATAAGAGTTTTAGAATCCGCTAGAAAATCAAAAAATCTTAAAAAGTTTGTGTATGCAGCATCAAGTTCATGTTATGGTATCCCGGATGTTTACCCCACTCCTGAAGATACGAAAATAGCACCAGAATACCCTTATGCACATACAAAAACAGTAGGTGAACAGTATGTAATGCATTGGGGACAACTTTACGATATGCCAGTTATAAGCATGAGATTTTTTAATGTTTATGGTGTAAGACATCGTACAAGTGGAACTTATGGAGCGGTTTTTGGTGTATTTTTAGCACAACTATTAAATGATAAACCTTTAACAATTGTAGGGGATGGTGAACAAACTAGAGATTTTACCTATGTGACTGACATAGTTGATGCTTGTTACATGGCATCTCAAAGTGATATAATACAAGAGATATTTAATGTAGGAAGTGATAACACATATAGTATTAACTATCTTGTAGAGCTTTTAGGTGGGGAAAAACAGTACATACCCAAAAGACCAGGTGAACCAGATTGTACTTATGCAGATATAACAAAAATCAAAAACAATTTAGATTGGTTGCCAAAAGTTAGTTTTGAAGATGGGGTGAAGATAATGCTTGAAAATATAGAGCAATGGAGAAATGCACCTGTTTGGGATGAAGATAGTATAAAAGATGCCACAAAAGATTGGTTTGAGTGTTTGGGTGAAAAGTAGATGCTAGATTCAAATGATATTAGAAAGAAAACTATTGCACTTTCTTGTAATACTAACGCAGGTCACTTAGCACCATCGTTATCATGTGTAGAAATTTTAACAACTCTTTTTCGTGACTTTTTAAACTACAATCAAAATGATGCAAAAGATAACAATAGAGATAGGCTTATATTTTCCAAAGGTCATGGTGCTTATGCCTACTATATCATCTTAAATGAGCTTGGGTTTTTACCAAATAAAGAGCTAGAGAATTTTTATGATAGTGCCTCTATCAAGGGTTGTTTAACTAAAAATGCTGAGTATATGATAGAAGCATCAACTGGTTCACTTGGACATGGTTTGCCTATTGCCGTTGGGATGGCACAAGCTTTTAAGATGCAAAACACAAAGCAAAAAGTTGTTTGCATCGTTGGAGATGGAGAGATGCAAGAGGGTAGCAATTTTGAAGCCCTTGGACTTGCCTATAAATTTAAACTAGATAATCTTCTTCTTATAGTAGATGCAAATTCTTTTCAAGCGATGGATAGAGTTGAAGATGTTGGATTAGATAATAATAGACTTGCCAAAGTTTTAAATGCTTATACTGATAATTTTTCTCAAATAGATGGACATGATGAAATTATTTTAAAACAAAAAATGGACAATTTTTTTAATTATTCAAATGATTCTTTATCGATCTTAGTATGTGATACGATTAAAGGTAAAGGGGTAGATGTTTGTGAAAATTCTATAGCTCACCATTTTAGATGCCCAACACAAGATGGTTATGTATTAGGTTGTGATGATGAATAATCTAGTTTCAAAAAAAGAGGTTATGAGTGAGATTTATAAGTTTTTTAAAAATGATGAAAAATTTACACTCTTGGTAGGTGATATGGGATTTGCAATTTTAGATGATTACTTCAATAATCATAAAGATAGAACTTTTAATACAGGTATATGTGAACAAGCTACTATAAGTATGAGTGCTGGTATGCATTTAGCCGGTTTAAAACCTATTGTTTACTCACAAGTTCCTTTTTTAGTAATGAGAGCGTATGAGCAGATACGATATGACTTGAATGAACATAAAATGAATGTTAAACTTATCGGGGTTGGTGCCGATAACTATTTTTCTACCCTTGGTAGAAGTCATTGTATGGATAGTGATGATGTTGATATGATGAGAATTTTTAAAAACTTTAAAATTTTTGCACCAACACAAGAGAGTTTAAAACAAGATATAAAAGATATGTTTGCATACAATGGTCCAACATATCTAAGATGTTTATAAAGGATTAAAATGTCAGAATTAATACTAGATGGTTCAAAAATCTTATGGCATCAAGAGAGATTAAAAGAGTGGAAAGCTGGTAAACGGATAGCTCCTATTACCATAGACATGGCACTAACTCAAGCTTGTCAATATAATTGTGTGTTTTGTTATGCAAATATGCAAAGAAATAAACCTCATAAAATCACTATGGAAATTATGAAAAACTTTTTAGATGATTGTGCTGAAGTTGGAGTAAAAGGGATAAGCTTAGTTAGTGATGGAGAAAGTACAGCTAACCCGATATATGAAGACGTTATTGTCTATGGAAAAAGCGTAGGTATTGATATGGCAATAGCTACTCATGGAAATACTTTAACTGAATCAATTTTAAGAAAAATACTACCAGCTTTAACATACATGAGGTTTAACTTTAGTGCAGGTGAGCCACAGAGATATAGTGAAATCATGGGTGTACCTGTAGAGAAATTTTATGAAACATGTGAAAATATTAAAATGGCGATGCGAGTAAAAAAAGAATTAAATCTTGATGTAACTATTGGAATGCAAATGGTTCTTATGCCAAAAGATGGCGATCAAATAATACCACTTGCAAAATTAGGTAAAGAGTTAAGACCAGATTATCTAGTAATCAAACATTGTAGCGATGATGAAGAGGGAACTTTAGGTGTAGATTATGATAAGTATGAAGAGTTGTACGATTTACTTCATGAAGCTGAAAGTTATAGTGATGAGGGTTACTTAGTAAAAGCAAAATGGTCTAAGATAACTTCAAAAGGAGTTAGACACTATAACAGATGCTATGGTACGCCTTTTCATCTTCAAATGTCAGGAACAGGTTTAATAGCTCCTTGTGGAAGTTTTTTTAATGAAAAGTATAAACAATATCACATAGCAAATATAACAGATAAAAATGTTAGATTTAAAGATATATTACAAAGTGATAGATACTGGGAAGTTATGGATTTTTTAGCATCTGATAAATTTGATGCATGCAGTATGTGTGAAACATTATGTTTACAAGATAAAACAAATGAAGTTTTAGATGCTTATAAAAAAGGCAAACATGATTTAAAAGCTCCAGATGCTAATCTACCACAACATTTGAATTTTATTTAGGAAGTTAAATGAAAAAAGTATTTGTAAGTGGAGATTTTAACATTTTACATCCAGGGCATCTAAGATTTCTAAAGTTTGCAAAAGAGAGTGGTGATTACCTAATAGTAGGGGTAAATAACGATAAAATCAGTAACAAAGGTATGCCTCAAGAGGTAAGACTTGAATCTATGCAAGCAACAAGCTATGTTGATGAGTCTTTTATATTAAACGAGTCACCCATAGAGTATATAAAAAAAAATAAACCCGACATAGTTGTTAAAGGTAAAGAACATGAAGATAAAGAAAATCTTGAACTAAATATTATAAATAGTTATGGTGGAAAACTTATTTTTACTTCAGGAGAGATTGGTTTTTCATCTTTAGATTTACTAAAAGAGGATTCTTTAACATCTTCTATAAATCTAAAACACTTTACAAAATATCAAAAACGACACAATTTTAACTTAGATGAATTAAAGAATACAATAGAAAAGTTTTCAAAGTTAAATATTTTAGTTATAGGTGATACCATCGTTGATGAGTATATAACTTGTGAACCACTAGGGATGAGTCAAGAAGACCCTACTATAGTAGTTTCACCTTTATTTACAGATAAATTTATAGGTGGCGCAGCCATAGTTGCATCTCATGCTAAAACTCTTGGTGCAAATGTGGAGTTTATTTCAGTATGTGGCGATGATAATAGTGCTACTTATGTAGAAGATGGGTTAAATAAACTAAATATAAAAACTTCAATATTTATGGACACTACAAGACCAACAACCCTAAAACAAAGATTTCGTGCAAATACAAAGACTATGTTACGAGTAAACCACCTTAAACAACACGCTATTTCAAAAAGTATTCAAACACAAATTATAGAGAAGGTAGAGCAAAGTGTAGAGCACCTAGACTTGATTATATTTTCAGATTTCAGTTATGGGATACTAACTAATGAGCTTATAAACGGGATAACAACATTAGCAAATAAAAACAATATCATTATGACAGCTGATTCACAAAGCTCATCTCAAGTAGGCGATATATCAAAGTTTACAAATATGACACTTGTTACACCAACGGAGAGAGAGATCCGTTTATCTTTAGGTGATTTTGAATCTGGATTGGTAGTGTTATCTCAAAATCTAAGTGAAAAATCTAATGCAAAATATGTCTTTACAACTCTTGGAGCTGAGGGTTTAATGATATTTAACTCAAATGAAAATGAACTTTTAACAGATAATATTTATGCTCTTGGTAATATTGTAAAAGATGTAAGTGGTGCTGGTGATTCTTTACTTACGGCTAGTTCTATGGCTTTATCAGTTGGTGCGAATGTATGGGAGAGTGCATATCTTGGTTCTATCGCGTCAGCTATCCAAATAAGTCGTATCGGGAATATACCTATAAAAAAAGATGAAATTTTAAAAGAGTTAAACTCATGAAAGCTTTACTTTTATCAGCAGGATTAGGAACGAGACTAAGACCTATTACAAACACTATACCAAAATGTTTAGTTCCTATAGGCGGCGTCCCTCTTTTAGAGTACTGGCTTAAAAATTTATCTGATGCTGGGATAAATGAGTTTTTGATAAATACTTCTTATTTATCGAAGCAAGTTGAAGAGTTTGTAAACAATAGTATCTACAAAGAAAAGATAACACTAGTGAATGAAAAGGAGCTTTTAAATACAGGTGGAACTCTTTTAAAAAATAAAGATTATTTTGAGAATGAAGATTTGATGCTGGTTCATACCGATAACTTGTCTTTTTGCGATTTTAAAGCATTTTTAGACACTCATAAAAGTCGCCCTAAAGGTACAGATATAACTATGATGCTATTTCGTAGTGACAACCCATCAAGTTGTGGGATAGTAGAGTTAGATACAAATAATGTTGTTCAAAACTTTTATGAAAAAGTAAAAAATCCACCATCAGACCTTGCGAATGGTGCTGTATATATTTTAGAACCATCTATATTTGAGTTTTTAGAAACTTTATGTAAAAAAGATATTGATTTTAGTAATGATGTTTTACCTGAATATATTGGTAAAATA
>JAQIBW010000129.1 GCA_027858865.1 Sulfurimonas sp.
TTTGGATCAAATACAAAAAAACACAAAAGAAAAGTTTCCCACACTCTCTTTATCTACTATTTATAGAAATTTAAAAGAGATGCACGACAAAGGCTTAATCAGCGAAGTAAAACTAGCAAACAAAAAAGATTATTTTGAAATAGTTAAAGATAAACATATTCACTTTGTATGTAATGACTGTGGAAAAATAGAAGATTTTGAAATAGATATAAGTGAACTTACACAAAAAATCGAAACTCTTACCCCAAACAAGATATTGAGTAATACACTCTCATTTAATGTTATTTGTAAAGAGTGTCTAAGTACAAAATAGATATACTTCTGCTCTTACATGTAGAGAGGTGTCCGAGTGGCTTAAGGAGCACGCTTGGAAAGCGTGTGTGGGGTAACTCACCGTGGGTTCGAATCCCATCCTCTCTGCCATATTCTCTAATATAAAAATCCAAATAAATACAGTGGTATTTTGTTTCCAAATCCAACTTCAATATCATCAGCAAGGACAAAACTATTTTTAATGTCTTTAATTTGATTAAAGTTTTTGCTTTTTTCTCCAACTTCAAAAGTAAATTTATCATCAACTATAAAATCACCTTTTTTTGATGCTGATATAGTATGAGTTGCATTTTGTATTGACGAGGCAAAAAAACTCTCTCTCAAAGTTCCTACGTCTGATTTTTGGCAAAGGGAATTAAAGATATTTGGATTATCAAGGAAAATCTTTTCAGGTTTTTTGATGATAGACTCACCTCTACTATATGCGGGTATCATCCTTATTATTCTTCCAGACTGAAGTGCACCAAGATAGGTATATAGAGTTTTAGAATCCACTTCAGCAGCTCTAGACAACGATGTCATATTTGGTTTATATGGTACAGATACACAAAGCATAGTGAGTATCTTTTTTATATTTCTAAGTTTCTTTGAGTCTATATTGTAAAGTTTTAGTAAATCTATATCGATTGTTTTATTGATAGCTTCATAAAGTTTTATTTTCGATGTTTTTTTATCCTCAAGGTAAAATGGATAAAAACCATACTCTAAATACTCTTTAAAATACTTCAATGGTTTGATTTGAGCCAATAGCTTTGATGAGAGTGTAGTGTGCGATACCAAGATATCTTCTATGGCAAGTGTGTCAAATTTAAAAGATGTTTCCATTTCCAAAAATTCTCTAAATGATAAAGTAGGCAATATATATTTTAATGCTCTTCTGCTCAAATCAGCATTGTCAAGATGCAGTGCGGATGAACCAGAAAAGATGACATTTATCTCTAAAAAATCCCAAATTGTTTTTAAGTCACTTGCAAAGTTCTCTTGATTGTGTATCTCATCTAAGATTAACAATTTGCCGCCTAAAGAGGCAAACTCTTTAGCAATATCAAGAATAGTAGTGGCACTCATAAGTGGATGATCAACACTTATATACATCATCTCATCTGCGGTATAGGTTTGCTTTTTCATAAACTGAAGCAATAAGGTTGTTTTTCCCACACCTTTTGCACCAACAATTCCAATAATTCTATTGCCAAGATTGATTACATGTAACAAATCTCGCTCGTAAGATGGAGACGGTTTTGACAAAAATAGTGTTGAATACTCTTTTAAGGATTCCAATAGTGCCATCACATACCTTTATATCTTGTTTAGAGCAATATAATACCATAAATACATTAAAAAGATAGGAATATATTCCTTTATTTGAAAGCATTATATTTTTCTTGCATGCTTTTACTCTTTATTAACTGACCTTACGAAATATTTCATTTTAGTTGCAGTAATTTTGATATAATGGCAAACAAAAAAGAGAGTATTAAAATAAACTTTAATACTTTTAACTATGTCTGAAGGTTCTGCAATGATAAAAAAAATTTTAATACTAACTCTGTTTTTTGCAGAACTTTCATATGCAAAAATACATACAATTGTTAGTGTATTGCCTGAACTTACTTTTGTAGAAAAAATCGGTGGGGACAAAATAGATATAAAACTCATGGTAAAACCTGGTAATTCTCCTCACTCTTATGAGCCTAAACCATCTCAAATGAAAGATATTTCCAATGCAGACATATACTTTGCAATTGGTGTAGAG
>JAQIBW010000288.1 GCA_027858865.1 Sulfurimonas sp.
ATCTAATAAATAAAATCCATAATCTTCTACTCAATAGTTATATATTTCTGTCATTTGACTACTGATTGGCGAGGGTAATTTGTTTAAAACTTCACGTGCTTTATATGTTTTTGGCATATCAAAAACTATCTTATATTCTTTTTTCATTTTCTATCTGCCCAATAATTTGGTTTTCTATGAAGTTGCATTACAGCTAAAATAATAATTTCACTATCTCTTTGATAGTAAATTATCCCAAACGGAAATCTATTTGTTAAACATCTTCGTATATCTCCATCTAATGTTTGCCAAGCAGTTGGAAATTGTAATATTCTTTGGATTGTTTTTTGAACTTCATATGCAAACTCTGAACCAAGATTTTCTTTACATTCTTGATAATAATCAAGAGTATGTCATTTAAGAGTTTAGTCTTTTAGATATTTTTTTAAAAACTTCATCCCCCTCCACAAGAGAGACATTATTTATTTCAATATCAGTTTTTCTTTTATTTACTTCTTTTATCCATAGTGCATCAATGGAAGCATTTACAGGAGTGATACTAGCCAATATTTTATCAACAATTTCAGTTTTTAAATCTATTGGTAAAATATCTATCTCATCAAATAATTGTTCTTGTTTTAAAGCCAGCATAATAAACTCCAATTTTAAATATAAACTATTATATCGAATTTTCAGGTAATGTGGCTTTTTGGATATAACGTTTGACTTTTTCTCGTTCCATCTTCACAACAGCACCATATAATCGATGCATCAGACCCTATAGAAGCTATAAAATTTAGAATGGAGTAAGACGGATTAAAACAAAAAAATCTCATAAACATAGTAGGAAGTAAATCTCTCTCGTCCCATCTCTCCCGAGATGGGATGGCTATAAAGTAAATAAGTAGAGTGACATATTACACCTCGGGAGAGAAGCCTGTTTTTAGACTAAAAAATAGAGTGTGCTTAAATGTAAATAACAATACTATTCTTACCCAAACAACCTAGCAAAAAATCCAACATCTTTACCAAGTTCTTTGTCTATAATCTTGATGTACTTATCTATTGCTAACAGTCCA
The DNA here is from genome assembly GCA_027858865.1 of Sulfurimonas sp. Lineage (GTDB taxonomy): Bacteria > Campylobacterota > Campylobacteria > Campylobacterales > Sulfurimonadaceae > Sulfurimonas. The sequence continues at coordinate 1,059 of JAQIBW010000288.1, forward strand.
GCATCTGCTTTTTTTACCATCTTGTCTTCTTGTCTTCGCCTATTACGACCGTTAGAGGGACACTTCTTACCATGAACTTTGCTGCTAGTTTTGGGTTATTCTCAGTGTTTACTTTTGCTATGACTACATCTTCGTCTTCGTAGTGCTCAGCTATCTTTGGTAGGTATGTGAGAAGCGTTTGACAAGGTGCGCAGCTGTTGGAGTAAAAGTCTATAAATACAACTGCATCTATCTTTTGTATAAAAGATGCATAGGTAGAGTCTGTTAGTTCTAGCACTTCCGCCATTGTAAGCCTTTGTTATTTTTGCAAAAAGTTTGCCATACTCTAAGTAAAAATAAGGTTATAATACGGGCAATAAAGATTTTTAGGAAGAAAAATGGACTTTTTTACAGCAGATATTTGTGATGAACATAATGATAAAGCACTTGTACTTGACCCAGAGTATAAAAATTACGGTGGAGTAGATAAGTGTCAGGGCGAAGTGGTAACAGTAAGACTAGATAAAAACAATTCAGAGCTTATTAAAATTCTTCGTGATGAAGATGGAACAGGTAAAGTTGTTGTTGTGGATGTCAGAGAAGAGTATTTTGCTGTTGTTGGCGAGAATCTTATGAAGTTTGCACACAAAAACAACTACGCAGGAATCATCGTAAACGGTTACATAAGAGATACTTTTCAGATAAAAGATATTCCAGTAGCTCTATACGCGCTTGGAACATGTCCTGGAAAGTACATTCCAGTTACAGAGGGTGAGCGAGACGTGCATCTATCTTTTGGTGGTATAGGCTTTAAAAACGGTGACTATATCTACGCAGATAGAGATGGGGTGATAGTTATGCCTGAGAAAATAGTATAAAATAAAAGGGAAGAAAATTGACAAATATTAATGACTTACACACAGAAATAGAACAACTACTAAACGAGACAGATGAAGAAGCTATAGAAGAAGTAAAAGAAAAGTACGAACCATTTGATAAAAATATGAAATCACTTTTAGATAGTGATGACCTAGACTCTTACTTAGAAAAATATGAAGAGATGAATCAAAAAGATGAAGCTGTTTTAAAATGCTATACCTTAGATACTACAGAAGAACTAAAAGCTTATATACAAAAGAATGAAGTTACTTTAGAAGCTCTTAAAGCTGAAACAGTCCATGTATCTTGTGAAGCTTTAAAATTTGCTATTTATGATAGTGAAGAAGAAGACGAGTACTAGAAGTTAAGGTAAAATATGAACCGTAGAGACTTTTTAACAACTGCCACAGCTGCATCTGCAACATTCGCTTTTGGCGGGTGTAATGACACAAATCGCCAAGCTATAGACTACTCAAAGCATCCTAAGAAACAAGATGTAAATCAAAAACGCGTAAATATAAACAGAAATAAAAAAACTGTTATAAAACTTGCTACTAGTTGGCCTGCACATTTTCCTATTATTGGAACAGGTGTTGAGAAGTTTGCACAAAGAGTAAAAGATGTAAGTGGTGGTTCTTTAGAGATAAAGCTCTATCCAAAAAACACACTAGTCCCTGCCCTTGCCGTTTTTGATGCGTGCAGCAGCGGTCAGATAGATGCCTTTCACTCTGGACCATACTACTGGAAAGGTAAAAACTCTTCATTTTCTTTGTTTAGCGGTATTCCTTTTGGTTTTACGTCAGAAGAGATTAACTCATGGATGCTTTTTGGCGGTGGACTAGAACTCTGGCGTGAACAATACGCAAAGTATAATCTCTACCCTTTTATGGGTGGAAATACTAACATCCAAATGGGTGGATGGTACAGAAATCCTATAAACTCACTTGCAGATATGCAAGGACTTAAGATGCGTATGCCTGGTCTTGGCGGTGAAGTCTTTTCAAAAATGGGTGTTAACCCTGTTTTGCTTCCTGCGGGGGAAATATACACATCTCTAGAACGCGGTGTGATAGATGCTACTGAGTGGGTTGGTCCTGCACTTGACATAATGATGGGATTTTACAAAGTTGCTCCATACTACTACTCAGGATGGCATGAGCCTGGTTCTATCTTGGAGCTTACTTTTAACAAGCACTCTTGGAAAAAGCTCGGCTTTGAGCATCAGTCCATCATAGAAGTAGCATCTAGTGAGATGAACTCAAATATGACTTATCATTTTCATGCTGAGAACATCAAAGCACTTGCAAAACTCAAAGAATTGAACATAGATATACATCAGTACCCTAACGATGTTATAGTTGCCGGTAAACAAGCACTAAAAGATGTTATAGATGACCTTAGTGCTAAAAATAAAGACTTTGAGAGAGTCTATGCATCTATTGATAAGCATCTAAAACTATCTAAAGAGTGGAGTGATGCAAGTTTACGTTACTTTCTAAATGAGAGATAAAGTATAATCCCGTTATTAAAGGCATTATATTTGCTATTTATAACAAACATAAACAACGGGAACATATTTGAAAAAACTACTATTAATTTCTACTCTACTACAAACACTACTATTTGCCTCTTATGAGGGCACTATAATCGACAAAAACACTTTGCAACCAATATAAAAAGCAATAATAAGCGACTCTATAATAAGCGTTAAATCAGATGAAAATGGTACATTTACTATAGATAGTAAAGAAAATAATTACCATGTAAAAGCTTATGGCTATAGACCATATACCTTTTCCTCAGATGCTAACATCTCAACAGTCAGCATAGAACCAATCAAAATAAAAGCTCTATACCTTACTTTTTGGGGTGCAAATATATATTCTAAAACTATAAAAAGAGTCTTGGATATCATAGAAAACACAGAAATAAATACGATTGTAGTAGATGTGAAAAATGAGTATGGATCAACTTCTTTTACAACTTCGTTTGATCAGGCTAACGAATATGGTGCTTACAAAAATAGAACGATAGGAGATATAAAGTACTTCATGGAAGTTATGAAGTCTAAAAATATCTATATGATTGCTAGATTAGCTGTGTTTAAAGATGAACTACAGGCTTCAAATAATGAAGATTATGCGATAAAAAAAGAAGATGGAACTATATGGAGAAACCATGATGATATGGCTTGGGTAGATCCCTTTGATAAAAGAAGTCATACATATACAGTTGCCATCGCAGAAGAAGCAGCAAAAGTTGGTTTTGATGAGATAAATTTTGACTATATACGCTTTCCTGCAAAGGCGGGTCTTAAGCTAGCAAAAGAAAGCAACCAAGAAAATCGTGTAAAAGCTATAGAAGAGTTCTTACTGTTGGCACAAAACAAACTTAGAAAGTATGGTGTTTTTATCTCCGTAGATACTTATGGAAATATCTGCTGGGAAAAAGGTGACACAGGGATAGGACAAACTATTGAGTCACTTGCAAAATACAGCGATTACATATCTCCAATGTTATATCCTTCCGGATTTGCAAGTGGATCATTTTACTTTGAAAATCCATCGGAACATCCTTATGAAGTCATATATAGAAGCATTAAACATATAAAGCCAATTATTGACTCAAATCGTGTAAGACCTTGGTTACAGTACTTTAAAGACTATGCGCATACAAAAAATGACTATGAAAAATTTGAAGTTACTGAGCAGATAAGAGCGGCAGATGATGTTAATACAAGCGGTTGGATGCTATGGTCACCATCTAGCAGTTACGATGATGAGTATTTTGAGGTTTCTAAAAAGTAAAGTTTTGTCTGTTTTTTATATCTTTTTTTACTCTAGTGGCATCTGCAAAGTAGTTTTGAACTAAAGTATGAAAACGTTTTGAGTGGTTCATATGAACTAAGTGAGCCAACTCATGCACTACTACGTAATCAATCTGCTCTTTTGTCAGTTTAATCAGACCAGTATTAAAAGTGATGACTCTTTGTGAGCTACAGCTTCCCCACCTACTTCTCATCTTCTTTAGTTTTATCTCTTTATAGTTTAAGTTCATGAGTTGAGCATAATATTGTGTTCTTGAACTAAGATAATTTTGCGAAAATATCTTATAAAAATCATCGTAGCATCTGAGTATATTTTTTTGATTTGGTTTTCTTAGTCTATTGAGCAGAGCGCGTAGTTCTGATGCTTCATCAGCATCTACACTATAAACCTCTCCAAAGAGTAAAACTTCATCTTCAAGATTTATCTGCACAGGTGGGTTTTGTTCTCGTCTAAAAAGCTGTTTTCTTATCCAGTTCTCTTTTTCAAGCAGTAAATTTTCTATGTAGAATTGCGAGACTCTTGATGTTTTTAAAACTACTTTAGAGTCTTCATTAACACTTATATAGCTATTTTTCAAACTTGGTTTACAGATATGGATAACATCCAAATCTTTAAAACTTATCTCACTCGTATTCAATTGGGTCACTGACTCCGGCTATTTTAAATCCATTTAGTCTAAGTCTACAGCTATCGCAAACTCCACAAGCCTTATCTTCGCTCTTGTAGCAGCTCCAAGTAAGGTGCAGAGGAACATTTAGTTCTAGTGATTTTTGGACTATTTGAGACTTGCTTAGATGTACCAGAGGCGTTTTAATCTCTATATTTGTCTCATCTTTTGTGCCTAGGTTGATAGACTGTTCCATACTTTTTATGTATGATTCTCTACAATCAGGATAGCCGCTACTGTCTTCTTCGACAACACCGATGCAGATTACCTCTGCACCCTCTTTTTCAGCAATAGCCGCTGACATGCTTAAGAAAATGCCATTTCTAAATGGTACATAGGTTACAGGAACTCCTTCTTCTATACCTCCGGTTGGAACTTCTATGCTTTTGTCTGTTAGAGCAGATGCCCCGATTTGTTTGAAGAAATCGAGATCAAGTACATACTTTTGGGCTACATTTAAATCTTTACATATCTTATGAAAACATTCCAGCTCTTTAGTTTGTGTTCTTTGATCATAGTTAAAGTGAAGAGCAATTATCTCATAACCACTGTTTTTCATCATGTATGCGCTAAGAGTTGAGTCCATACCACCACTCATAACACACAATGCTTTTTTATTTTGTTTATTCATAAGAGAATTTTAGCATATCTTTTTAATAAAGGTTAAATCAAAAAAGGTGTACAATGAGTGCATAATCACATAAAGGAGACATTATGGATGTATCATCTTCAACAAGCGCTCCAGTAGAAACTGGAAAAGATCCGATGAAAAAAGCTTTAGAGGTTCAAGAACAACAAATTGTAAAGGTCCTTGAAAGCGCGAATGAGCAATCTCGAGAAATGGCTGCTCAGAAAACGGGTGTTGGAAAAAACTTAAACATAACTGGTTAATCTCCTTCGCAAACTTTAAGCAGGTATTTTTTTATCTGCTTTTATAAAATATAAGCCTCATTAGATATAATCCCACTCATGATTGAACTAGATAACAGAACTTCCCTTAATGTAAACGAGCAGATTTTAAATAGTATTGCTTCTACACTTACAGATAAAGAGATTGAACTAATAATTACAAGTAAAGATGAAATAAAAGAGATCAATAAAGAGCATAGAAATATAGATGCTCCTACTGATGTTTTAAGTTTTCCATATGAAGATATGCCGATGAGTCCACTAGGAAGCATAGTTATATCTTCTGCTCACGTCCAAGAAATCTCTAAAGAGCTAGGTCACACACAAGATGATGAACTCGCCCTGCTATTCGTTCATGGATTATTACATCTATTGGGTTTTGACCATGAGGTTGATAACGGAGAGATGAGAAAAGAAGAAGCAAGACTCATAGAAGAGTTTAATTTACCAAAAAGTTTAATAATAAGAACGCAAGGATAATAATGGATTTTGTAATTTTTATGGCTGCTATGTCAGCACTAATATTTGGAGCAGACTTTATAATCAGAGAATCTGAGAGAATCGCTCTTCATTTTAAGATATCTCATTTTGTAATTGGTGCTACCCTTGTAGCCTTTGGAACATCTTTACCTGAGATGGCGGCATCTATGATGGCATCTGGACAGGGCAAAAGCGACATGGCGGTAGCAAATGTTGTTGGAAGCATTATATTTAATATTACTATGGTTTTGGGCATTGTATTTTTTATAAGTAAAAAAATGTATCCAAAAAGAAACCTCTTTGCACAAGATAGTGCTTGGGTAATAATTCCTCTTGTCATCTTCTTTATTATGGTGCAAGATGGCGTTATAAGTAGGGTTGACGGTCTTTTGTATCTACTCCTAATGGTTTCATATCTAATATTTCTTTTTACGGACTCTAAAGAAGACTTAGGCGATGAGATAGATGCAGACTTAATAAAAGACAAATTTAACTGGGGTAAAACAGCTTTACTTCTTTTTATTGGTTTTGCTTTAACTATAGGTGGTGCAAGTTTTGTTGTTGAGAGCGGTACAAATATAGCTAGAGAATTTGGTGTAAGCGAATGGGTAATAGGGATATTTCTAATTTCACTTGGAACATCTCTTCCTGAGCTTGTTGTATCTCTTGTGGCTGTAAAAAAAGGCAATGCTGAGATGAGTATAGGTAATATTATCGGATCAAACGTAGCAAATTTCTCTATGGTCTTAGGAGGAGCTTCACTTATAAATCCACTAACTGTTGATTTACTTGCTACTAAGTTTGATATGCTTATTATGATAGCAGCATCTATTGCTCTTCTGTTTATCCTTGCAAATAAACTTTACAACAAAGCTGGAGCAATCTTTTTGCTGATTATTCTAGCTCTTTTTATTCAGAACGCAGTTGTGTAATTAAATACTACTTCTTAATATACTTAAGCTCTAAGAGCTTATTGTATATCTTTGAAACTATCTCACCTGCTGCAGATCCACCATGTCCCCCATGCTCAACCATAACCATAACAACATATTGAGGATTTTTATACGGTCCATAAGATGTAAACCAAGCGTGCGAACGATTGTAATATGACATATCATGCTCTAAAACCCTGTCTTCAACATCTTGGAGAATTGTAATAACTTGAGCCGTTCCTGTCTTTCCAGCTATTTTCACCTTAGAGCTTAAATAATGGGTAGCTGTACCTTTTGGGTAGTTACAGACTTCGTACATAGCCTTTTGAATAGTAGGTAATTTTTTTAACTCTTCTTCATTGAATACATCTTTTAGCTGAGGCTTATATGGCTTATCGCCTATTAACTTAGCAAAATGAGGAGTAGGAAGTTTTGATGTAGCCAAAAGCGCTGTAAACTGAGCGATTTGCATCGGAGTAACTAGAAAGTCACCTTGACCAATGGAAGTATTTACAGTCTCTCCTACATACCAAGGTCTATTATATTTTTTTCTTTTCCACTCACGAGAAGGAACTACTCCGATAAATTCATTTGGAAGATCAACTCCTGTTTTTCGTCCAAGACCATACCTCATGAGACCTTCGCTCATCTTTTTTATTCCAACTTGTAGACTGCCTTTATAGAAAAAATCATCACAGCTTTCTCTAATAGCTTTTACAATACCTGTTTTTCTATGTCCCTGTTTCTTCCAGCATCTAAAGACACGCTTGCCAAGAGGCATGGAAGCTCTACAGTCAACAGTCCAAGATGTATCTACGTCTGTTGTGATATAAAGTAGTCCAAGACCGGGTTTGATAGTAGAACCAGGAGGATAAAGACCATTTACAAGCTTGTTTGTAAACGGTTTATCAAGACTTTTTGAGAGTACATTCCATTGCTCGTAAGAGATACCTGATACAAAAGTGTTTAAACTATATTCCGGAAAACTACTGGCAGATAAAATAGCTCCATCAACGCCCATAACAATAACTGCACCGGCCTTTTTATCAAATAGTGAAGATACATACTTCTGAAACTCAATATCTAAAGTTAAAGTGAGTTTTCTGTCCTCATTAGCACTTACATGTGATAGCTCTTCTATCTCTTGGTTATTAGCATTTACTTTTATTTCTCTCTGCCCTGCTTCACCTTGAAGATACGTGTTGTAGTATTTCTCTATTCCTGACTTACCTGTATAGCCGATTAACTCTAGGAGTTCATCATTTTTAATATCTTTTTTATTTGCACGAGATACATAACCAATTGCATGAGCACCAATTTTCCCATAAGGATAGTATCTCTTAGGAGCTGGAACAATATTTATATTTTCTCTTAAACTAAGAACTGAGTAGACAGGCATAATCTCTTCATAGGAGATAAAGTGTACGATATCTATATAGTTGTGATAGTAGTATGAATCTTTTTTAATATAGTTTTTAATCAGCTTGTCTTTTTTTAGATTTGGAAGAAGCTCTATTATATTGGCTATCTCCTCATTAAACTTATCGATACTTTCTTCCGAACGAAGATGTGGGCGAAGCTGTATTTTAAAACCAAGTTTATTTATTGCGATAGGTTTGTTGTTTCTATCAACAATCTCCCCTCGTACAGGTGTTATTTGCTCACTCTTAATAGTGTTAGAATGGGAAAGCATTTTATAATAGGTGTTTGATTCAACTGCAAGGAAGAATACTCTTACAACAAGAGTCAACCAAGTGATAAAAAATATGGCAAGTATAAATTTAATCTTCATAAGATACTCACTATAAAGAACTCAATTACTATATAGTAAATTATATAGTAATTGACACTTGGCATCGGAAGTAAAAATATATTTGATAAAATAGATAAAAATAGATAAAACCCCACATACGAGAGCAATACATACGA
>JAQIBW010000267.1 GCA_027858865.1 Sulfurimonas sp.
CTTCGCACTGTTCATCTGTTCCACCACCCGCAGATGCATTTACATCACTGAAGTATTTAACCATGTAAAATTTATTTGTAGCTTCTACAAGGCTCTCCGGTGATTGACCATAAAGCATCCAGTTAATAGATATACTTCTAGCTGCACAAAAGTCCATTAGCTCTCCAAACGGAACTTTATTTCTCTTCTTCATAGTTGCAAAATTCATTTGAGATATACCTAGTATATCAGCTACATCTTTATCAAATATCTTTTTAGCACTAAACTCAGAAGATACTATGCTCTTAATCTCTTCAACTATTTCTAAAAATTTTTTCATGACATTTCTCCCATATTTTTTAGATTATAATAGAATTTTGCAATAAAGTCAAAATATTTATGACAAAATGCCATACTTTTTATATTTATCTTTAAAAATGTGTAATATATGTCATATTTAATAAAGGATATGTGATGTCAATGATTATAAAAAATGCAGAAAGTTTATTTGAAAGATTTGAAAATTCTATTGGAATGTGGGCGAGTAAAGTTTTTTAAGACTCACTCTCTTTATTTTTTTTGTTTTGTTCTTCTTCGTCTCTTTTGAAGCCAGCTTCTCTTTGTGCAGATTTATTTTTATGGTACCCACCAAAAATAAAGACCATAAATAAAACAAAAAGAACAACCATGATTCCATCTAGAAAGCTCATGAAATCTCCTTAAAACGACTATAGTTTTGTCTTATCGCATCATATAAAACTATACCTGTACTTATTGCCAAATTCAGGCTTCTGCCATCCTTTGTCATTGGTATTGTTATATTTTTCTCTTTATGAGCATTTAGAATCTCTTCAGGAATACCTGCTGTTTCACTACCAAAAAAGATAAAGTCACCATCTTTAAACTCTGCATCAAAATATGGTCTATCTGTTTTTGTTGTTGCAAAATGTGCATTGTCTGTGATTGTGTTATTTTCAAAAAACTCTTCTATGTTTTCCCAAACATGTAAATCTAACTTTGCCCAATAATCAAGCCCTGCTCTACGAACTGCTTTTTCATCTATATCAAAGCCAATTGGCTTAATAAGATGTAATGCAGCGCCTGCATTTACGCATAAACGTCCGATAGCCCCTGTATTATTAGGGATTTGTGGATTTACTAAAACAAGGTTAAACATCAAAATATCACCGTTTTATTTGCATATACAAAAATTCTATCTTCAAGAGCTAGCTTAAGTGCGCTTGATAAAACAACCTTTTCTACATCTCTACCTGAGCGTTGCATATCTCTCCAACTATAAGCGTGATCAACATGTATAACCTCTTGAGCTATGATTGGGCCTTCATCAAGATTATTATTTACAAAGTGTGCAGTTGCACCTATAATCTTTACGCCTCTGTTATAAGCTTGTTTATATGGGTTTGCACCTATAAATGCAGGTAAAAAAGAGTGATGAATATTTATAATCTTATCTTCATAAGTCTCTACAAACCTAGGAGTTAAAATACGCATATATTTAGCTAATACGATGTAATCAACATCTTTAAAACTGTCAATGCACTCAATAATCTTTTGTTCATGCTCTATACGCTCATATCCTTCATGTGAAACAGTGATATATGGAATATCAAATCTCGTAACTAAAGATTCAAGCTCATCATAGTTAGATATTACAGCTAAAATATTTGCATCTAACTCACCTGCTTCGTGGCGGATAAGAATATCACCAAGAGCATGAAGTTCTTTAGTAGCCATGATGATAATATTTTTCTTTTTAGGTTCTATGAGCTTTATGCCTGCGGTATCAGGGAGAACTGCTTTAAGAGCTTCTTCTAGTTTATCTAAATCAATATTTCCATCTACAACACTTCTCATAAAAAACTTGTTGTTTTCTTTGTCAACAAACTCACTATTTGATAGCATGTTTAAATCATTGTTGAAAAAAACTGTTGATATTTTGTAAACCAAACCTTTTTCATCATTTGCATCTATAAGAACTCTGTATTGACTCACTTTAGTTTTCCTTTTTCTAACTTCTCTGCTCTTAAGTCTATGGTAGCTAATGCGTATTCTAAAAAGTTTAGAGTCATATCTACCTTAGCTTCTATATTTGTGTTGTTTGGGGCTTGAAAGCCTTCAAACAGTACAAGAAGTCTCTCTCTTAAAGAGTTTAAAAATAAAATCTCACCATCAACTGAAGATGAGTTGTTTTCTTTAGCAACTCTATCTTCTTTCATTAAAGGCGTTGGTGTTGAAGATTCAGGTTTTAGTTCACCGATTTCTGTTATTTGCATTTTTTTAGGCTTGATAGCGTTGTTTAAAACTTTCTTCGTAGTTTCATTATCTTCCATCTCTGCCAAAGTTGAGAGTATTACATCTTTTAATTCCATGACTTTAATAACCACCTTTCAAACTCGTTAAACTCAACATTTGCTTCCATCTTTACAAAAAACTCTTTCATCTCAGTATTTACATTTAAAAACTTTTTTCTCATACCCGAGAGTCTTCTAACGGCAATTTTAGCATCACTGTTTAAAGGATCTTTTTTTAAAATTTCTTTGTAAATTTCCAAGGCCTCTTCTTTTAGGCCTTGTAACTCATAAATATTAGCTAGTGTAAGAGTTTGCATCTAAGCTTTCTATTTCTATCTTGCAATATAGTTAGCGATAATAGAACCCATTTCGCTAGTTGAACAAACTTCTTTAGCATCAAACTGCGCTAAATCTTGTGTTCTGTAGCCTTCGCTAAGTGCTTTTTTAATTGCATTATCAATTTTAGTAGCAGCTTCATTTTCACCAAGAGCATATCTAAGCATCATAGATGCAGAAGCAATTGTTGCGATTGGATTTGCTATACCTTGACCGGCAATATCTGGTGCACTTCCGTGAATAGGTTCAAAAACACCTATTTTATCACCAACAGATGCCGACGGTAAAAGACCGATTGAACCACAAAGCATAGAAGCTTCATCACTTAAGATATCACCAAAAATATTTCCAGTAAGCATTACGTCAAATTGTTTTGGGTTTAGAACAAGTTGCATAGCAGCATTATCAACATACATATGAGAAAGTTTTACATCTGGATACTCTGCTGATACTTCAGTAACAACATCTCTCCAAAGTTGAGAAACATCTAAAACATTTGCCTTATCTATAGAACAAACTCTTTTATCTCTTTTTTGTGCAATTTTAAAAGCGTGGTGAGCAATTCTAACTATCTCTGAACGAGTATAGACCATAGTATTCCAGCCTTTATCTTCTGTTCTACCTTTAGGTTCACCAAAGTATATTCCACCGATAAGTTCGCGAACAACCATAATATCAACGCCTTTGATAATCTCAGGCTTAAGTGAAGATGCATTAATAAGTTCATTATATACTACAGCAGGACGTAAGTTTGCATAAACCCCTAGCTCTTTACGAAATCTTAAAAGCCCACTTTCAGGTCTTTTTTCGCGAGGCAAAGAGTCCCATTTTTCTCCGCCAATAGCTCCAAAAAGTACAGCATCAGAGTTTAATGAAGTAGAGATAGTTTCTTGAGGAAGAGGATCGCCTGTAATATCATAAGCACAACCGCCCATTAAAGCTTCTTCATACTCAAAGTGAAAGCCACAACATGAGGACACAGCATCTAAAACTTTAACTGCCTCATCAATAATTTCCGGACCTATTCCATCACCTTTAATAAGTGCGATTTTGTACTTTTTCATTATTTACCTTTAATCTCATTTTTTGCAAAATTCATTAATCCGCCAGCATCTATAAGTTCTTGCATAAATTCCGGGATTGGAGTGAAGTTGTATGATTTGTTTGTAGTTTTGTTTGTGATAGTTCCTACGTTCATGTCAACACTGATTTCATCACCTTCACTAATCTCTGCACTCTGAGGTAGTTCAAATATAGGAAGACCCATGTTGAATGCGTTTCTGTAGAAGATTCTTGCAAACGTTGGTGCTATTACTGCAGCAACACCGGCAGCTTTAAGTGCTATTGGTGCATGTTCTCTTGAACTTCCACAACCAAAGTTTTCACCTGCAACTATAACATCGCCTCTACTCATATTATTTACGAATTCTGGATCAGCATCTTCCATAACATGTTTAGCTAATTCCTCTGGTACAGATGTGTTCAGGTAACGAGCAGCGATTATTAAATCAGTGTCGATATCTTTTCCAAAAGTCCAAACTTTTCCATCAATATTTTCTTTTTGCATATAAAATCCTAGATATATTTTAAAATATTTTTGCGATTATATCCAAAACGAGATTGGTATTAGTTTAAAGCTTTACGCACAGCATCATTGATTAAGCCTTTAGAGTCCAATGCATTATCAGGATAGATGCTCTTTCCCATACCAATTTTGATTTCTAAAGTACCTTTATCATATTTAAATTTTTCACTAAATAGAGCATTGATTCTCTCAAAAATTATATTTGAGTTTTCTTCTTCAAGGTACTCATTAAAAACAATTACAAAGCCATTATCAGAGATGCGAGATAGCATATCTTCATTACGTATAGAGCTAAGAAGTCTATCGCCAGACTCTATAACAAGCTCCCCTGCACGCGTCTTTGATCTTAGATTTACTTCATGATAGTTTAGAAGTTTAACTACAGCTACAATGAAAGTTTTTTTGTGTCTAGATG
>JAQIBW010000293.1 GCA_027858865.1 Sulfurimonas sp.
GATATAAAAGCTTATCACATAGGACTTGTTATAGTCTCTGCTGAGATGTTTGCAAATTATTACACAAGAAAAACTCTTTATGAATCACATGTTCCTGTGTTAAAGCTCTCTGACAGATCTTTTTCAAGTGTTAAAGATGCCTGTATCATACTTAGTGATAATCGTGATTTAGAGAAAATATCTTCTACTATATTTGATATTTCTGAGCAAATGGGATTTAACTTAGAAATATACAATTATATGAATGAGCATCAAGAAGAAAAAGAACAGGTAATAGAACATTATTATAACCTTGCAACTATTTTTTCTAAGAGCATTAAGGTTATAAAAGAGAATCAAAACCCGATTAGGACGTTGAGACAAAAAGATAATTTTGTTCATATATTACCATTTACATATAAGCTGACGAAGAGACGTATTTACTCAATTTTATCAACGGATAGTGAAAAACTTTATTATAAACTAGATGATTATCATCAAATTTTTATACCTGTTCAGCTGTAATGCCGTGATTTAGCTTTATTTTACTCTTTTTTAAGTATTATATATTCAGGGTACCTTTAATAACCCTTATTTTCTCAGCAATATAACAGACATGCTAATACAAGGCGAAACTACGCAGGAGCTACGAGTAGCTTCAAGTGGTTTTAACGCAGTAGTAGCGTGTCTGTTATATTGCCCGTAGGGAGCAAAAAAGAAGAGTAATCTTGCACAGAACTTTTCATCGTCGTAGCTAAGGCTATGACTCAAAAAAAGTTCTGCACAATCTCTCCCCTCTTTTTTGCTCTGAGTTTATAAGGGTTATTAGAGGTTCCCTTAAATTAATTAATTAAAAATTTTGGACATATAATGCAAGTAAACATACCCCTAAAAAAAGTCGTTGATAACTCATATAATATTACTATAGACTCACTTCCTAAAACTCATTTTGACACAAAAGTAGCGATAGTTACAAACCCTAAAGTTGCAGGTTTACATCTGGCATATCTACTTAGCAAGATTAGTGCTAAAGAACTCTACATCATTACAGTTCCCGATGGAGAAGAATACAAGAATCAAGAGAGTATAAACACGATTTTAGAATCTCTTTTTAATCATCGTTTTAACCGTAAGTCAATGCTTATAGCATTTGGTGGTGGAGTTATAGGTGATATGACTGGTTATGCAGCTAGCATCTATCAAAGAGGAATAGATTTTGTTCAAATACCTACAACATTGCTTTCTCAGGTAGATGCAAGTGTTGGCGGAAAGACAGGGATGAATAACTCTTATGGAAAAAACCTCATAGGAGCTTTTCATCAGCCAAAAACTGTATTAATAGACTCTCACTTTTTAACAACACTTCCTTCACGTGAATTTGGTGCAGGTGTTGCAGAAATAATCAAGATGGCAGTTACTTTCAACAAAGAGTTTTTTGCTTTTTTACAAAGCGCTGATTTAAATAACCCAGAAGTACTTCAAGAGGCTATAAAGCAAGCTGTTCAAACAAAAGCAGATGTAGTTGCTAAAGATGAAAAGGAGCATGGTTTAAGAGCTGCTCTTAACTATGGACATACTTTTGGTCATGTTATAGAAAATGAGACAAAATACAAAAAATATCTTCATGGAGAAGCTGTAGCTATAGGTATGGTTATGGCAAATGATGTAGCTGTAAGTATGAAGCTAATGAGTAAAGATGAAGCCATGAAAATTAAAAATTTATTAGAGAAGTATAATCTTCCGACAACATACATAGTTGAAAATACACAGAGCTTTTATGAAACATTCTTTTTAGATAAAAAAAGTTTAGATAGTAGCATAACCTTTATCCTCCCCGTGGGTATAGGTGATGTAAGTATTACCAACAGTGTAGAAAAGCAAATAGTTACTTCTGTATTAGATAAATTTGGAGATGCATAAATGAAGAAAATACTATTTCTATTTTTACTATTTGCATCTGTGTTATATGCACAAGGACAAGAAAAAAATACAACACTTAGCGGTGATGAGTTAGCAAAGTTTGAAATAGAAAAAGAGCAACTAAGAACAAATAGGATTTTTGAGCACCTTAGTGTTATACAAAAACTTGAAGATGAAATATCAAAAGAAAAAGTTTGGAATAAAAGTTATGCTTCTTATTTGACTTCATTAGATGTTAGAAACTCTCTGCAAAAGATAAAAGAGCGCATAAAGTTCCTTCAGAAAAAAAGAAAAAAAACTTTGAGTCAGCAAGATGAACTTAGTGCTTTGATTTCCAAAGAGAAGATTCTAGCTTCTCAGATTGAAAAACTAAAAGAGAAGGACAGTGCGCCGTTTTCAAAAATAATCACTCCTCCAATTATTGAAGATAAACCAAGTATAACTAATCCATTTGATATATTTACAGGTATTTCTCTTATTAAAACTCTTGATTCTCATTATAATGACTACATAAAAAGAAAAGATGAGTTGACCGAGTTAATTTCTATTTTACAAAAAGAAAACAACATCTACAAAGAAATAGCTACTCTGGATATTAATAAAGAGTATGTAAAAGATTCTGAATTAAAGATAAAACAGCTAGAGAGATTTGAGACAGCTTTAGAAACTATGGATGTTACAGCGGAGGTTTATCAAAAAAGATTAGAAATCTTAGAGATAAATGTAAATAAAGATATTGAAGTGCAGGTAATTAAACTTGCTAAAATTGGGGTAGTCGTTCTTGTAGTATTTTTCATATTCTTTCTACTTAAATTTTTTGTTAAAAAGTACATCACAGATAATGAACGATTTTATATGGCAAATAAAATCATTACATTTATAAATGTTACACTTATTATCTTAATAGTGTTTTTTAACTATATTGAAAATGCTAGTTATCTTGTAACCATCTTAGGTTTTGCATCTGCGGGTATCGCCATTGCCATGAAAGACTGGTTTATGAGCATCCTTGGATGGCTTGTAATAGTTATAGGCGGCAGTATCCATGTTGGAGATAGAATAAGAGTTGATATGGGCGGTATGAAGTATGTCGGTGATGTTATGGATATATCATTGCTTCGTATGACAATTTTAGAAGATATTACTTTAACAGCTATTACAACTAATAGAAGAGCCGGAAGAATTGTCTTTGTTCCAAATAACTATGTTTTCACACACATGATAGCAAACTATACGCACTCTTCACTTAAGACAGTTTGGGATGGAGTACATATAACAATTTCGTTTGATTCAAATCATAAAAAAGCGATGCATCTAGCCAAAGAGATAGTTAAAAAATATTCTAAAGGTTATACGGACATTACTAGAAAGCAGTTAAATAAACTTAGAAATCAGTATAGTCTTAAAAATACAAATGTTGAGCCAAGAATTTTCTCATTTATTGAGCCTAATGGTGTCTCTATAGATTCATGGTACTTGACTAATGCTTATGCAACGCTAACTCTTAGAAGTGTTATCTCTGTTGAAATTGTCGATGCATTTAATGCTGAAGATGATATTACAATAGCTTACCCAACTCAAAAGCTACATATTCAAGATGAGAGAAAAGAACCTCCTTTTGATACAAATGAGGTTGTTTAGTTGAAGAAAAAAGTATATTTTAAGACCTTTGGTTGTAGAACAAATCTTTATGACTCTCAGGTCATGATGGGTGCTATGAAAGATTATGAGATTACACAAGATGAGTCACAAGCAGATGCTGTTGTTATAAACTCTTGTACGGTTACAAATGGAGCTGACTCTCATGTTAGATCATATATTTCGCATGTAGAAAAAACAATGAATGCTAAGGTGTTTTTAACTGGTTGTGGAGCACATACTAAGGGTGAAGGTCTTCTTGAATCAGGGAGAGTTCATGGTGTTTTCGGACAGAGCGAGAAACTAAAAATAGATACTCTTTTATCTGCCGAGAAGCCTTTTTATGATCCTGGTGATTTAAACCATATAGACGAAGCTGTTGTTGATGACTTTGTAGGCAAGAGCAGGGCATTTATAAAAATTCAAGAGGGTTGTAACTTTCGTTGCTCATACTGTATTATTCCATTTGTGCGTGGTGATGCAAGAAGTATGGATGAGGGACGTATACTCGAACAGATTAGTAGACTTGCTCTAAATGGTTTTGGAGAGTTTATTCTGACTGGCACAAATGTTGGTAGTTATGGACAAAAAACTGGAAGCTCTGTAGCAAAACTTATGAAAAGAATTTCACAAATCCGTGGAGTTAGACGTATTAGACTTGGAAGTGTTGAGCCTATTCAAATCACTGATGAGTTTAAAGAAATCTTAGGTGAACCGTGGCTAGAGCGGCATCTACATATTGCACTTCAGCACACTTCTCCTGAGATGTTAAAAATTATGAATAGAAGAAATGTTTACAAGCAAGATAGAGAACTTTTTGAGTTATTGGCATCTAAAGGTTTTGCAATAGGGACTGATTTTATTACAGGTCATCCTGGAGAGACAAATGCACTTTGGGATGAAGCCATGAGAAATGTTAGAGACTTACCTCTCACACACCTTCATGCGTTTACATACTCTAAACGCGATGGAACACCATCTGCAACTTTGAAACCGGAAGTAAATGGTAAAATAGCAAAAGACCGTTTACATGAATTAGAAGTTATTATAAAAGGAAAAAATTTAGACTTTAGAAAAGCTTTTAGTGGTGAACTTGAAGTTTTACTTGAAAGTCAAAAAGATTCATTATTTATTGGGCACGATCAACACTTCAACAAGATCGTAGTCGAGTCAGAAGAAGATTTACTTGGAAACTGGGTAAATATTCAAAACTATGAAGTTAGGGGAGAATTTAATCATGCTAAACTCTAAAATGAACAGGATTTTACTTTATGTATCTGCCTTTGTTATTATCGCTTTGGTATTGTTTGCAATACTTAGAGATAATGCTTCAGATATTACTCTAAGAGATGCTCAAGGAATACTTGAAAATCACAGTGTAAAAAGTGTAACGGTTACAAAGGATTATGTATATCTAAAAACTGGTAATGAGTTTTACAAAATAGCATCATCTCAAGTTACACCAAAAATGTTTGTAGATTATAAAGTGGAAGTAGATTCAGGTTCCAATGTGATTGTTTACATACTTTTTGGAGTGCTTTTTTTAGGACTAGGAACGCTTCTGCTTAGATGGTGGCAAAAAAACTCGCCTCTTTTTGAAGGTGCAGGAGTTCAATCTGCTTCAAGAGAAGATATGACTCAAAATACTCCGGTCGAAGCTATAAAAAGTGATGTTAAGTTTAGTGATATTGGCGGTATTAGTGACGTAAAAATCGAGCTTGAAGAGATTATAGACTTTATTAAAAATCCAAAACGATATAAAAGTTTTGGAGCTAGAATGCCTCGTGGAGTACTTTTAGTTGGACCTCCTGGTGTAGGAAAAACTATGATAGCCAAAGCTGTAGCACATGAAGCAGGTGTTCCTTTCTTTTATCAAAGTGGTGCTTCCTTTGTTCAGATATATGTTGGTATGGGAGCAAAGAGAGTACATGAGCTTTTCCAGGCTGCTAAAAATAACTCACCGTCTATAATATTTATAGATGAGATAGATGCCGTAGGTAAGAAGAGAGATGGAGTAAGAAATGATGAACGAGAGGCTACTCTAAATCAACTTCTTACAGAGATGGATGGGTTTGAGAGTCAAAGTGGAGTTATCGTTATTGCTGCAACAAATAAGATAGGTGTACTTGACTCAGCGCTTCTTCGTGCAGGTAGATTTGATAGAAGAGTCTTTGTCGAACTTCCTACAAAAAGAGAGAGAGCATCTATCTTAGAGAAGTATCTAAATAAAGTCCCACATGACTTAGATATTATGTCAGTCGCAAATATGACTGTTGGTTTTAATGGTGCTTCTTTAGCTGCTCTTGTCAATGAAGCGGCACTTTTAGCTCTTAGGCAAAATGACTTTCAAGTAAATATAGAACATTTTCATCTAGTAAAAGATAAAGTCATGTTTGGTAAGAGAAAACTTCAGATGCTTAGCGATAAGCAAAAAGAGTATAGAATTACCTATCAAGCTGCAAAAGCTGTTACGGCTACTTATTTTGATCTTCCGTTTGAAAAGTTAATGCTCTCAAATGAAAAACTAACACCAACTGTAGATGAACCACTGATAAAACATGAGTTAGAAGCAAGAATAAAAATGCTTCTTGGGGGAATAGTTGCATCTGATATTAAGTATGGTGAGCATGCAAGTAATGCAAAAGTTGATTTAGATGAAGCAAAAGAGTTGGTTTCTAAGATGCTTCAAGATTATGGAATGGGTTCATCTCTGATATCTGTTGATGAAGAGAATATAACTTTAATGAGCAAGCTATATAATGAAACTAAATTACTTTTAGAGTCTCTAACTATTCCTATGCAGGCAGTAGAAGATATTTTAAATGAGAGAGAAAGCATCACTAAAACAGATGTAAAAAAAGAGATAGATGCAATTTTTTAGCGGTTTTTCTCTACAAAATGAGAGTTATCTTTTTGATGAGTATCTAAATAGATCAGACTACTCTGTATCCGGCTTTAGTTATGGTGCTATTAAAGCCTTTGATTACGCTAAAGAGCAGTTAGCATCTGGAAAAAGAGTAGATACTTTACAACTAATGTCTCCTGCATTTTTTCAAAGAAAAGCTGCTAAATTTAAAAAGTTACAGATATTGGCATACACTAGAAATGAACTTATTTATATGAGCCAGTTCATGAATGGGTGTTTTGAACCATATGAGAAAAAGATTGTAGAGCACAAACAAACTACCAAAGAAGAGCTAGAAGAATTGCTAAGTTATGAGTGGGATTTTGAGGAACTGCAAAGGCTTCTAGATAAAGGTGTCAAGTTAGAGGTATATCTTGGTGAAAAAGATAATATAATAGATGTATCAGGGGCTAAAGAGTTCTTTTTACAAGTAGCAACTGTGACATATATAAAAGAAGCAAACCACTTTTTACAAACAAATTGATTAATATATAAAGGAAATTATAAAGTGAATGAAATTAAAATAGGTGTAATAACAGCAAGTGATAGAGCAAGTAAAGGTATCTATGAAGATATCTCAGGTGTAGCTATTCAAGATACTATGAAAGATTATTTAACTAGTAAATTTGAGATAGTTTATAGATGTATACCTGATGAGCAAGATGTTCTTGAAGATACCATGAAAGAGCTTTGTGATGACGCAGGATGCTGTTTAGTCGTAACAACTGGAGGAACGGGTCCTGCCCTTAGAGATGTGACTCCTGAGGCTACAGAGAATGTTTGCGAGAAGATGATGCCAGGCTTTGGTGAGCTTATGCGTCAAGTAAGCTTACAATATGTTCCTACTGCGATTCTTTCTCGTCAGACTGCTGGTATAAGAGGAAAGTCTTTAATAATTAACTTACCGGGAAAACCAAAATCAATACGTGAATGCTTAGATGCAGTGTTTCCTGCTGTTCCGTACTGTATAGACTTAATAGAAGGTCCTTTTATTGAGACTAACGAAGAAGTAATTAAGGCATTTAGACCAAAAGCTAAATAAATAAGATTCTCTATTAGATAGAGATTCTTATCCCGACAGGACAGTGATCTGAACCTTCTATATAGTCTAGTATAAAGGCAGCTTCTAGATTTTCGCACAAGTCTTCACTTATAAAGAAGTAATCTATTCTCCACCCTACATTTTTTAGTCTTGCAGATGAACGGTAAGACCACCAACTATATCTGTCAATTTCATCACCGTTTACATATCTAAAAGTATCTATGTAACCATGATTTATCAGCTTGTCTATCCACTCTCTCTCCATAGGTAAAAAACCTGACGTTTTAGAGTTTGCTTTTGGATTTTTAAGATCACACTCTTTATGAGCTGTATTTACATCTCCACAAATGATAATAGATTTTCCATCTTCTCTTAATCTCTCACTATAATCTAAGAAGTCATCATAAAACTTCATCTTGTAAGCAAGTCTCTCTTCATTTTTTTGACCATTAGGGAAGTAAACATTGAAAAGAACTATATCACCATAGTGTGTTTCAACTATTCTACCCTCACTCAGGGAATCTATATCTAAGCAAGTTGAGTTGTAGTCATTTTGTAGAGTACTCCAAGTCATAGTGCCACTATAACCTTTTTTTGTTGCAGAGTTTACAATAGTATCTTGATACTTTTTTTCGAACAAATTATCAGGTATTTGTTCTTCAAGCGCTTTTATTTCTTGTAGGCATAATATGTCTGGCTGACGTTCATCAATCCACTTAAGAGCTTCTTTGTTTGCAATAGCTCGAACACCATTAACATTCCATGAGATTATTTCTATTGAGTTTGACATATAGATTCCATTTGAAAGGGGTATTTATTACCAAGTAGATTTTGGTAATGTGATAGTGTAGCCAAAGGAAGTTAATTCCTTTGGTTTGTTATATGAAATTGACTTTAGATACGTGGTGTTGTAGACCTAGTTCTTCAGAAGAACAACCAAGAGCAAGACCAATCATTTGTTGCATGTGCAGAACCGGAAGTTTAACTTCACGACCAATAGCTTCAGACGCATGATGTGTTTGTGTATCAAGCTTTAAATGACATAAAGGACATGGAGTTACCATCCAGTCAGCATTACCATCCATTGCACCGGCAATAGCATTACCTGTTAAAATGGAGGCAGTTTTTGGAGCTTGAAGTTCTACGTGAAAACCACAGCATTTATTTTTTTCTTCATAGTCAACCGTATTACCACCACACGCAATAATTAAATCATCAAGTGAAGTAGGTCGGTAAGCACTCTCTTTTGTTTTGTGAGACTCATTTTGAAGTTCTGATGGACGAATATTATGACAACCATAAAATGGTGCAATATTGAACTGGCTTAAAGGAGTTGTAACCATTTCCTTAATTGTATCAAGACCAACATCATCAATAATTGCATATAAAAAGTGAATAACATTAGAAGTACCTTTGTACTCTAAACCAACTTCTTCAAGTTTCTCATTTACTCTTTTCTTTAAATCAGAATCGTTATCAAGACGGTGTTTAGTCATAGCTGTATTCAATTGGCATGTATTACAAATAGTTACCATAGTAAGTTCATGCTTTTCAGCATAAGCAATATTTCTAGCATTTAAAACTAGAGATAAAAAATCATCATAGTCCTGTAAGTGAGAAGCTCCACAGCACGAAGCTTCTGTAAGTTCAATAAGTTCTATATTTAGTTTTTCAGCTATTGCTAAAGTTGACATCATCTGTTCTGGAGTACTTTGTTTAGCTGTACAACCAGTAAAAAGTGCATATTTTAATTTTTTCATATTTTTACTCCTAGAACTTTGCAGTTGATGATGATTTGATTAGTTTTTGAATCTCATCAAGGTTATCAGATTTTGGCATATTCCAAGGCATAACTATTTTACCTTTTCTAAACATCTGTAGTGCTACAGGAATATGTTTAACGATTCCAGGGCCTTCTGAATAAAGAACTAATCCACCTTCATCAAGCATACCATGCTTAGCGATAGAGTGCTTGAACCCAACTGCGTGACGAGTAGCTACATTTGAAGTAGCTACTCCTTCTTTAAATAGCATTTGGTGTAGCTTTGTTATTTTATCAATAGGATTAACATCTTTAGGACAAACTTCCGCACACTCAAAACATTTAACACAATCCCAAAGACCTTGACCTTCTTCGTGTAAGTGCTGAAGTCTTTCGGTATGCGCTTCATCACGAACATCAGCTTCAAAACGATAAGCCTTTGCAAATGCGGCAGGTCCAAAAAAGTCTTCATTTACTTCTACGGCAGGACAAGCATAGTGACAAGCACCACACTGGATACATAAATCAGCTTCATTTAACTGATCTGCTTCCTCAGGTGTTACAATATGCTCATGTTCCGGGTGTTCTTGTACATCAGAGATAAGGTATGGGTGTATAGCATCATGCTTCTCCCAAAAATCACCTTTATCAATAATCATATCTTTAACAGCACGCTTAATGCTAAGTGGTTCAATAGTAAGTTCACTACCAAAAAGATCCACCATATCAGTCATGCTTTCTTTACAAGCAAGAGTTGCTCGACCATTTACCTTAATAGCACATGCACCACAAATACCGTGGCGACAGCTACGACGGTATGAAAAACTACCATCGTGATCCCATTTTATTCTATTTAAAATATCTAAAACAACTTCTTCTGAAGTTACTTCCATATTATAGTCTTCATAATATGGAAGATAGTCTTCATCAGCATTAAAACGAAATACTTTGAAGTTTACTTTTTGTGTAGTTATGTTACTTGTACTCATAAGTTCTCCTTAGTATGTTCTTGCTCTTAGTTCATGTTTGCCGAGTTTAACATCCATGTAATCAAGTGTAATGTCACCATTGTCATCCATGTAAGCCATAGTGTGTTTTAAGAAGTTTTCATCATCACGAGTATCAAAATCTTCTCTATAGTGAGCACCACGACTCTCATTTCTAGCAATAGCACTCTCAACGATAAACGCAGAATAGTCAATCATATGACCAAATTCTATAGCTTCTTGAAGCTCAGTGTTAAATACTTTTGATTTGTCTTTAATACGGATGTTTTTAAATCTAGCACGAAGTTCTTTAACTTTTGCTATTACAATGTCTAAAGTCTCTTTTGTTCTAAATGCACCTGCATTATCTGTCATAGATTGTTGTAATTCTTCTCTTAAACCTGGAACAGTCTCATCACCGTTGTTGTTTAAAACAAAGTCAATTTCAGCTAATGCAGTTTTTGCATCTTCTTCAGTTGCAGGACGAAGCTCAATGTTGTCAATTTCTGCAACCATAGTCTTACCGACAAAACGGCCAAATAATAGAGCCTCAAGTACTGAGTTTGCACCAAGACGGTTTGCGCCATGAACAGATACACAAGAACACTCACCAGCAGCATAAAAACCTTCAATAGTTTCATTATTATTCATACGAACATTTCCAGCAATATTAACTGGAATACCACCCATAGAGTAATGTGCAGTAGCAGAGATTAATATTGGCTCTTTAATCATGTCTAGACCTAAGAAAGTGATAGCTAAATCTCGAAGTTCAGGAAGTCTTTCCATAATCAGGTCTTTTCCAAGGTGAGTAACATCTATGAATACAGCGTCTTTTCTTGGGCCGACACCGCGACCTTCTCTGATTTCATTAAGAATTGCACGAGATACAACATCACGAGATGCTAGTTCCATTGCATTTGGAGCATATCTCTCCATAAATCTTTCACCTTCTGAGTTGAGTAGTTTTCCACCCTCACCACGAGCTGCTTCAGAAATAAGAACACCATTTCCAGAAAGACCAGATGGATGAAACTGTACAAACTCCATATCTTCCAAAGGAAGTCCATGACGAGCAACGATTGAAAGACCATCACCAGTATTTGCATGAGCGTTAGAGTTGATCTTGTATGCACGAGCGTAACCGCCAGTTGCAAACATTACTGATTTAGCATTAAAGATAACAGTTTGCATGTCACGAATATTGAAAGCAACAATTCCGCTAACTTTTCCATCTTTATATATTAAATCAGCTGCATACCACTCATCCCAAAACATAACACCGGCACGGTGAGCTTGTTCATAAATAGTCTGTAAAAGAGTTAAACCAGTTCTGTCTTTTGCATAACATGCACGAGGAGAAGATTGTCCACCAAAAGGTCTTTGTGCAATCTTTCCATCGGCAGTTCTACTAAATGCTGCACCCATTCTCTCTACCCAACGGATAGTCTCCGGAGCTTTTTGACACATGAACTCTACAGCATCTTGATCTGCCAAATAATCAGAACCTTTTACTGTATCAAACTCGTGTAACTCTATACTGTCGTCTTCACTAAATGCTGCATTAACACCACCTTGAGCTGCCCCCGAGTGGCTTCTTAATGGGTGTAATTTTGTAATAACAGCAACTTTTTTTCCTGCATTTTGCAATTCTCTTGCTGCGGCACAGCCTGCTAGACCAGCACCAACAACAATTGCATCGTAAGTATAAATAGGAATACTCATTAGCTTTCCTTCGTTAAAGATATAAAAATAAGGCTGATTATATCGCGATAAGCCTTTGTCAATGTTAAATGTGGGGTTTGAAATAAGGAAGTTACTATTTGTTACTATTTAGGACATATATAATTAATTGAAATAAATATAGTAACTTTTAGTAACAAACACTCTACAGTTCGTGCTCTGCAACATCTCTGATTTGTGAAATGATATTTTTACCATTTTTCTTAGCATACTTTAAAACTTCTTTAGCCTGTCTAATAGATTCATCTAAAGACTGGTTATTTGGTTTAATTATAAAACCACCACTTGCCGTAATAGTGATAGAATCTCCACCAGGTGCTTTAAACTTAATCTCAGAGATACTTTGGCGAATGATATCTATATCTTTAAATGATTGCTCTTTAGAAGTTCTGGAGAGGATAACTGTGAACTGATTATAGTCAGTCCGCGCTATAACATCTGTTGCTTGTTCATGAAGGGACATAGTAAAAGCAACTTTTTTTAGTATGGACTGAGTTAACTCTTGTGAAAAGGCTCTTTTTTGTTTAGAAAAATTATCTATTTCAAAGACAGTAACTGAAGTAAAATTACTCTCTTTCATACCTTTTTTATTACTATAAGAACTTAGCATTCCCTTGTGGTTATTGATTTGAGTAACAGGGTCTAACATAGCTGGATTATCCGTTACAACAGGTTTTCTATTCATTCTGAGTTTAATTGCATCAGCTTCTTGTGAAAAAATATCATAATCTTTTTTATTTTTATCAATAGCGTATAAATGTAGTACATCTGCGTATATAGAGTTCAATCTTCTTCTATACCAGAATGTAGTTAGTAAGGTAATTATAAATGCAAATATAGTTATCTTTTGAAGTATGTGAAATTTATCTTCATTATATGAAATATTTTTTATAACCATGGCATCTAAAAATGTATTAATAGAGTAAAAAGTATTTTTTAGCTCTTGATTCTTCTCTTCAGCGTTTTCAAGATTGTCTATGTAGTATTGATGAGCTATTTTATTGAAGTTTATAGTGAGTTTTGATAGCTTATCCAGATCTGATAAATACTCCTCTGAGTTTCCTAGTAGAAATTTTCCAGTGTAGTCGTACTTATTTAGATTATGAAGTTTTTCAATCTCGTGATGTAGTTGAGTACTCTTACCATTAAATTGGATTAGAGCTAGCTCTATATCTTTTTTTTGCAAGTTAGCTAAACTTTGGATAATATTTTTTTGATTTTTAAGATTATTGATTTTTGCGTATGAACTATTTTGTTCTAAAACAAGAAGAGTGACTAGTCCAACAGTTAAAGTTATGATGATTAAAAACATAGAAAGATTATTGAAAATTTTATTTATAGAATGTTTCATGTTATTTTTCCTAAAAATGATATAAATGTAAGTATTTTATATTTATAGCCTTTAATCCCTACTTAAAGGTAATTTTAAAGAAGTTTGTTTGAATTTAGAAAATTATTTTATATCTCAATTTAATAGTAATCGTATTGGCGACGATGGTGCTTTAATTGGTAATCAAGTTTATTCTAAAGATGCATTCTTTGAGAATGTGCATTTTAAGACTAAATGGATGAGTCACTATCAAATAGCTACAAAGTCTATGATGATTAATATCTCAGATGCAATTGCTATGAATGCAAAACCAAAGTATGCACTTTTAAGTGTTGCAATGCCAAAAAATATCTCAAAACAGCAGATGCAAGAGTTAGCATCTGGGTTTAAAGATACAGCAGCAAAGTATGGGATTGAGATTATTGGTGGAGACACTATAAGTAATATTAAACTAGACATTACTATAACTATTATTTCACATACGAAAAAAGCATTACTTAGAAGTGGATTGAGGCGTGGATATATGCTTGCTTATACGGGGAAGCTAGGCAGAAGTAAAAAAAATCTACAAAGCCTTTTGAATCTTGGTAAAATACATACTAAGTCAAAGTTTGTTGATATAAAACTTAGAGATAAATTTGTAAGTAATTGTCGTAGATTTTTGAGTTGTGGTATGGATATTTCAGATGGACTTTTTAGTGATTTGGATAAACTTGCATCTGCAAATGGAGTTGGATTTAAGTTTAATAAAAAAATTTCAAAAGCTTTAGCCTGTAGTGGTGAAGAGTATGAGATGTTAGTAGCATTCGACAAAAGATATAGAAAAACACTCATAAGACGTTCTAAACAAGCAAGAACACCACTGAATATTTTTGCAACAAGTGCAAGAGTTAAATATACAAATAGATGCAAAGCGCATCATTTTTAAAGGCATATATATAATGGATAGATTTTATTCGCTAGATCATACAAGCATCGATTTTCATTTTAAACAGAGTCCACGAGACTTTGTGGTTGAAGAGATACCTCTTTATGAGTTTTCAGGAGAAGGCGAGCATCTAATTCTTTTTGTAAGAAAGAAAAATTTAACTACTTCTGAGTTAGTAGGTTTACTCGCAAGATATCTTGGCATTAAAAATAGAGATATAGGTTATGCTGGCTTAAAAGATAAGCATGCTATGACAAAACAGTATATTTCTATTCATAAACAACATGAAGAGATGCTAGAGAATTTTGAACATGAAAATGTAAAAATAATCTCAAAGACTTACCATAATAATAAAATACGTATAGGGCATTTAAAAGGTAATAGATTTTTCATTAAAGTTAAAAAAGTCAACCCTACAAGTGCTATAAAAATGGATGAAGCTCTTAAAAATATAGCTAAATTCGGTATGCCTAACTTTTTTGGATATCAGAGATTTGGAAATGATGGTGATAACCACATTTTAGGTGAAAAAATTGCTAAAGGAGAGGCTAAAGAGCGTAATCCTAGAGTAAAAAAACTTCTTATAAATTCTTATCAAAGTCATCTTTTTAACCTATGGCTTAGTAGAAGGTTGGAAATAAACAGACTGGTAAATAATTTTGAACCTGAAGAACTTGAACCAATTTTAAATATGCCAAATAATGAACTATCAAAACTAAAAGCCCAAAAACATCCATTTAAGCTTATAGAAGGTGATGTTATGGAACATTATCCACATGGAAGACTCTTTGATTATGAAGAGTCAGAGGATGACTTAAATAGATTTAATGACAGAGATATCTCTATTACTGGTCTTTTATGTGGTAAAAAAGTTAAAATAGCATCAGGTATAGCTAGAACTATTGAAAAAGATTTTGATGATGAGATAAACGCAGATGGTGCGAGAAGATATGCATGGGTTTTTCCAGAGGATATTGAAGGACGATTTAATCCTGTTGAAGCTCAATACGAGATGAACTTTACTCTTCCAAAAGGCTCATATGCTACAGTTCTTTTAGAAGAATGTGCTAAAAGAAAAATTAACGAATAGGACAGAAATATAAATGAGTAAACATATAACATCAGCGATTTCACAAAACTTTGGTAAGTTTGCAAATAAAGAGTTTCCAAAATGGTTTCAAAAAATTGTAAATAACTCTTATGTAAGTTTAATGGGACTGAACATGAGTGAGTTTCATTCTCCTACTGCATATAAAAGTTTAAATGCACTTTTTACAAGAAAGTTAAGAGAAGATAGAAAGTATTCCTTAGACTCAGAAGCATTTATTTCTCCTTGTGATTCTTTGATATCAGAATGTGGTACGTTAAAAAAAGATTACGCACTGCAGATTAAAGGTATGAGATACTCAAGTGATGAACTACTGGGTGAGAACTTTAGTTCTGATGAGAAAAAGGCTATCCATGATGGTGAGTTTGTAAACTTTTACTTATCTCCAAAAGATTATCATCGTTATCATATACCAACAAATCTAAAAGTTTTAAGAGCTGTTCATATTCCCGGCAAATTATATCCTGTAAACATTCCATCTCTTAAAAAAAGACTTAATCTGTTTATAGAAAATGAAAGAGTTGTTTTGATGTGTGAAAATAGTTCTGGTAAGAAGTTTTATATGGTACTTGTTGGTGCTTTAAACGTTGGTGTAATGCAGGTTTCTTTTGAACCAAATATAAAAACAAATGCAGTTGCACACACGCAAACTATATATGAATATAAAGATTTGTACTTAAATAAAGGTGATGATTTCGGATGTTTTGAGATGGGTTCTACTATTGTTATACTTGCACAAAAAGGTATGTTAGAACTTGAGGATTTAGTGGGTAAAGATGTTAAGTATGGAGAAACTATAGCTAAAAATGTATAGAACACAAGAAGAAAAGCAAAAGTATATTGATAAGCTCTTTAAAGACAGAGCACTGTTTGAGTGGGAAGTTCTTCATGTTTCTTCTCATTATGATAGACTTGAAATCATGGAAATACTTGCGCATACTCTTGTTCGTAATAAATTAAAATATGAAATAAACTTTTTGC
>JAQIBW010000004.1 GCA_027858865.1 Sulfurimonas sp.
ATATAAAGAAGCAATAAATCTGATGTAGAATTCACAAATATTAAGAAAAAGGTTGCAAATATCTCTGCACTAATAAGAATCAGTAAAAGTTTTTTCGGTCGTACACTGTCAATTATTGAGCCAGAAAATGGTGCTTGAATAACACCTGCTAAAAAGTGCAACATTGCTACAAAAGCAACTACAGATGCTGAAACATTTAGGTTAAGAAGCAACGTATATATCGCTACATTACTAAACCAAGCACCAAAATATGCAATAAGTTGTATAGTTGATAATCTTCGAAGAATCGGCTCTGATTTTAATAGTTGTATATACTCATTCATAAATGAAAGATTATCATATTCTAAGACATTTTAAAAAAAATTTATAAATTTGTTTTTTTTGATTAAAGTTATTTTTTAATCTGTCGATATGCTGTGTAATAACAATATTATTTGTTTAAGGAGTAAGTCATGGATGGCATTGCTAATGTTGCAAGACAACAACAATCACAAGTAGGTACTCAAGAAGCTCAAGGAAGAGCATCTCAGCAGGTTCAACAACAAGTTCAGCAACCAAAACAAGTTGACGTTGTAAAAGAAATTCAAAAAGAAGTTACAAGTACAAAGATTGATTCTAAAGAACAAGTTAAAGATTTGGTAGATCAGCTTAATAAAGCTATGGAACCGATGAATACTAACTTGAAATTTGGAGTAGATTCACAAGATGTTTTTTATGTATCTGTAATCGAATCTGAAACTAGTAAAATGATTAGAAGATTTCCGGCAGAACAAGCAAGGGATTTTCTTCCTAAAATGCAAGAAGTTACTGGTATATTATTTGACTCAAAAGGGTAGATGCAAATCACCTTTTTGAGAATTTACTTTCTTTTTGAAATTTAGACTTAACTTATAAATTAAATATCACACTAACTATTCTTTAATCTCTTTTGTAGTAAAATCGCGCTAATTATTTTGCTATAAGGAACTCTATATATGAAAAAAGAAGTTAAAAAAGTAGTTCTCGCCTATTCTGGTGGACTTGACACAAGTATCATTCTCAAATGGTTACAAGATGAGTATAACGCTGAAGTTATAACTTTTACAGCTGACTTAGGCCAAGGTGAAGAAGTAGAACCTGCACGTCAAAAAGCACTTGACAACGGTATAAAACCTGAAAATATTTTTATACTTGATATTCAAGAAGAATTTGTAAAAGATTATGTTTTCCCTATGTTTAGAGCAAATGCTATATATGAAGGTGAGTATCTACTTGGTACATCTATAGCTAGACCGCTTATCGCTAAAAAACAGATTGAAATCGCAAACAAAATGGGTGCAGATGCCGTGTCTCACGGAGCTACAGGAAAAGGAAATGACCAAGTAAGATTTGAACTTGGATATTTAGGTCTAAATCCTGATATTACAGTAATAGCTCCATGGAGAGAGTGGGATTTAAACTCTAGAGAAAAGCTTTTATCATACGCTAGAGAACATGGAATCAATATTGACCAAAAACATTTAGATGCAGATGGCAATCCAACAGTAAGTCCCTACTCTATGGATGCGAATCTTCTTCATATCTCTTATGAAGGTCTTCATTTAGAAGATCCAATGAATGAGCCTGAAGAGTCAATGTGGTTATGGACAAACTCTCCAGAGAATGCTCCTGATGAAAAAGAGTATATAACAATCGGATATAAAAATGGTGACCCTATCTCTATCAATGGTAAAGATATGAGTCCAGCTACAATACTAAGAACACTAAACGAATATGGTAATAAGCATGGTATCGGTAGAATTGATATTGTTGAAAATCGTTTTGTTGGGATGAAGGCTCGTGGCTGTTACGAGACTCCGGGTGGAACAATTATGTTAAAAGCTCACCGCGCAATAGAGTCTATTTGTCTTGACAGAGAAGAAGCTCATATGAAAGATGGAATGATTGCAAAATATGCTGAACTAATCTATAATGGTTTCTGGTTCTCACCTGAGAGAGAAATGTTACAAGCTGCTATTGACACTACACAAAAATATGTACAAGGTAGTGTTAAACTAAAACTTTACAAAGGTAATGTTGAAGTAGTCGGACGTGAGTCAGATATGTCTTTATACTCTGAGGAGCACTCAACGTTTGAAGAAGATGAAGTATATAATCAAAAAGATGCAGAAGGTTTTATTAAACTAAATGCACTAAGAAGAATCATTGCAGGCAAAAAAAGAAATCACATATAAACATTAATATAAGAGGTAACTAATGAGTATAATCAAGATAGATATGAATTCACCTGAATTTCAGGCTGAAATGGAAAAAACAGTAAAGTTTACAGACAAAGTTATTGCTCAGTTTGGTTGGGAATATCACCCTCAAGCTGAAGTTAATGAGGGTGTACAAATGGGTCTTGCTAGATACAAGATGATGTACAACAAAAGATTTTGTCCATGTTTTATGGTTGATGCGACTGGTGATAAGCCAAAAAGTGTTGATGATAGAATATGCCCTTGTAAACCAGCGATAGAAAAAGAGATTCCTGAAGT
>JAQIBW010000110.1 GCA_027858865.1 Sulfurimonas sp.
ATAATACACGCTACGTATGTTGAGGTTTTCTCTGGTAGTGGTTCTATCGGTCTTGAAGCGCTTAGCCGTGGTGCAAATAACATACTTTTTATGGAACAAGACAGAGATGCGATACAAGTCTTAAAAGAAAACATAGCAAAGACAGACCCATCTGCATGTAAAATCTTTAGTGGAGACAGTTTTTCCAACATAAAAGCGGTTATCTCAACTCTAAAGAAAAATAACAAAAAAGCATACTTCTACATCGACCCTCCGTTTAGCATCCGAGAAGGGATGGAAGATATCTACGACAAGATGATAAAAATGATAGCATCTATCCCTCCGGAGCGTACAGAGCTGATAATTATCGAGCATATGACAGGCTTAGAGATACCTGAGACAATAGGTTCATTTAAAAAGAAAAAATCTAAAAAGTTTGGAAATACCTCACTGACATATTTTGAGGAAATTGTGGAATAGGAATTGCTCAGTAATAGTTAGTTAAAGGACTAGCTATGAAAACAATTATTTTACTCTTACTTACTCTTACTTCTATTTACGCTACAAAAATCAATGATGTTGCAAGCATTGTTGGTGTCCGTGATAATCAGATTATTGGTTATTCACTTGTAGTTGGTCTTAAAAAAACTGGTGATGGAACTACTTCAAAATTTACACTTCAATCAATATCTAACATGTTAAAAGCCATGAATATAGATATGAATCCTATAGATATAAAATCAAAAAATGTTGCAGCAGTTGTAGTAACTGCAACGCTTAAACCGTTTGCCCGTCAAGGTGATAAGTTTGACATTACAGTTTCATCTATTGGAGATGCTAAGTCGCTTGAGGGTGGAACACTTCTTATGACACCTTTAAAAGGAGTCGATGGCAAAATATATGCACTTGCACAAGGTCACATCAGTATCGGTGGTAAAAACTCTAGAGGCGCAGGAAGTGAATCTCACCCTACAGTAGGTGTTGTTTTTGGAGGTGCTTTAGTAGAGCGTGAAATAAATATTGATCTTTATAATCAAGAATTTGCAACACTATCACTAAAAGAATCAAACTTCAAAAATAGTGTTGCGATTCAAAAAGCAGTTAACAATTTTTACAACACACAAATTGCAGTTGCAATGGACTCTAGAAGCATACGTCTTAAAAGACCAGAGAACAGAAGTATGATTGAGTTTTTAGCTGAAGTTCAAGATATAGATATGAACTATAGACCTAAAAATAAAATCATAATAAATGAGAGAACGGGAACTATAATTGCTGGAGTAGATATAGAAGTTAAACCAGTAGTCTTGACTCATGGAGACATTACTATAAAAATCCTGGCTCAGGATACTCCATCTCAGCCTGAAGGCTCTATGACGGTAGATAAAGATTTGGTAATCGGACTAAATGAAAATGAGCTTTACACAACAAAGGGAACTACTACTGTGGCTAATGTAGTTCGTTCTCTTCAAAAACTTGGAGCTTCTCCTAAAGATATTATATCTATTTTAGAAGCTATGAAAAGTGCCGGTTGTATTTCAGCGGAGTTAAAAGTTATCTAAGTTTTCTTGTCGATAGACAAAGCTTTAGTGAGTGAATAAAATCTGGACTTGTTCAGATTTTATGAGAAATATTAAAAAAAGGAGACATTATGTACGGTATGAACTCTATAAATATGCAAGCTCAAATGATGTCACAAAATAAAAGTGTTCCAAAAATTGATTCAAATTCAAATGAGGATAAACTTAGAGAACAGACAGATGCTTTTGAATCTGTAATACTTAAGATGCTAATGGATAATGCCATGAAAGATGAAAAAAATCTTTTTTCACAAGAGAATGATCCTGGAGATAAAATATACAAATCAATGTATAGAGAGGAACTTGCAAAAGCAAGTTCGGGAAGCTTTGGATTTTCTCAGATGCTTTTTGATTTTCTTAGTCGATAAAATTGAAGTTTTTTCTTTTTTTGCCGATATAGCTGTATAGTAAAACGTCTATAAAGACAATCAAAGGATAGATTATGATTTCGCAAATTAATAGTTCTACGGTTCGTAGTGCTTATGCTAGTAACTTTGGAGAGTCCAAAGAAGCTGGTAAAGCCTCAACGAATGTTACAAAACAAGGTGATACAAGCAAGGTGGAGCAGATAAAAGAAGCTCTTGAATCTGGCGAGTATAAGATTAACCTAGAAGCTCTTTCGCAAAAGATAGCTGAAGAGTTGTTGTAGGTTTAAATATAAGATAGGGGTTAAAGATGTTGTCTCATCATTTACAGAGTGCCTTAAGTGACTTAAGGGATTTAATAAAAATTACTGAGTCTGATATAGCAGATATTAAAGAAGCTAAAAATGATCCGCAGTTTGACAGGTTATCACTAAAAGAAGAAAAACTTAAAAGTTTTGAAACTAAGAAAGCTATGATTGATCATGAAATATCATCTTTAATGACTAAAAATCCTGATATGGATTTACCAGAACTCCTCAGTAAAGATCAGCATCTACAGTTGGACGAGTTAAAAGTAGAACTTAACAATCTTAGAAATGTAAATAAGCACTATGCAAGACTAGTACTCATTGTTAGTAATTTATATAACACATTCTTAGAAAGAGTTGTTCCAACAGAGATGCAAGGTTATGAGAAGGTTGCATCTAGAAACCCATCTATCTTGGAAGTGAGAGTTTAACATGGCTTCTATATTTAATGCACTTCATATTGGTTACTCAGGGCTAAATGTAGCTCAAGTTGGAATCAATACTACCGGTCATAATATTTCAAATGCTGAAACTGAAGGCTACACTAGACAAAGAGTAGTTGCTGCAGCGGCTACACCACTTTTTAGCGAACCTGGTAATGTAGGCAATGGTACTCAAGTTCAAGATATTAAAAGAATATTTGATAATTTTGTATTTGATAGATACACAAGTGTTTCTGCAGATAAATCGTATAGTGATTTTGAGACAAAATCATTAGAAGAACTTTCAACATATTTTCCCGAAATCGATGGGGTAGGTATAAAAGCTGATTTAACTGAGTACTATAACATGTGGCAGACTTTCGCAGATAACCCAGATAATGATGCAATAAAATTAGCCTTAGCTACACAAACTAAAACGCTTTCACAGCATATTGCTTATACTCAAAATCAAGTAACAAACTTACAGTCTCAACTTAATGATCAGCTCTCTGTAAATGTAAATGAAGTTAATAGTCTTGCATCACAGTTAGCAGATATAAATAAATCAATAGAGATTGCAGAAGCAGGAACATCGTATTCTGCAAATGACTTAAGAGATAAAAGGAACGTAATTGAACGCACTTTAGCTAAGTTAATTGGAGCTGATGTAAATTCAGGGAAATTAAAGTCAGATATGCTAATAGATGATTCATCAAACACTAA
>JAQIBW010000140.1 GCA_027858865.1 Sulfurimonas sp.
GGGTATAGGTGGTTTTGCTGTGGCACTTGCTGCAAAAGATTCACTTGCTAACTTTTTTGGAACTCTCTCAATCTTAATAAGTGATGTGTTTTCACAAGGTGACTGGATAGTTATAGACGGAGAAGAAGGTACAGTGGTAGAGATAGGGTTAAGAGTCACAACATTAAGAACTTTTGACAATGCGATTATTGCTATTCCAAACTCTATTTTAGCTAATAAAGGTGTTAAAAACTGGAATAAACGTTCACTCGGACGAAGAATAAAAATGAATATTGGGGTCAAATATGACTCAAAACCAAGCGACATTAAAAATGCTATAAAAGAGATTCGCCACATGCTCGAAAACAATCCAAGAATAGCTACACTAAACACAGAATATGATTATTCATACTCAAAACGTTCTAAACTCGTCTCTAAAGATGATGAACTTGGTGTAAAAAGAACTCTTCTTGTATATTTAGATGAGTTTTCCGGTTCAAGTATTAACATACTGATATACTGCTTTTCAAAAAGTGTAGTGTGGAGTGAATGGCTGGGGACAAAAGAGGATATAATGTATAAAATCATGGAGATTTTAGAAAAGAATTCACTAGAATTTGCGTTTCCTTCTATGAGTATTTATAAGGAAAATGAGCCTAGTCAGGTAAGCTAATTATATTTTCAGTCTTTTGTGATAAAATCATCACCTTAAAATAAGAATTGTATAATTTTAACAAATAAATAAAGGTATATAGCCTATGCAACAAACACAAGCAAGAGTGAATATTTACGCACTTATGTCACGCATCTTACTACAAGAGTTAGATGTTAAGACTTTTAAAATGATTAAAGAAGATGAAAATATTTTAGATTTTTTCCCAACTTTAAAAGATTGGGGAGCATTAAAAGAGCTTAGCGACGCTAAACTTTTAGAAGAGTATATTAACCCAGATTTTGTAAATCTATCTATCCTTCACCTTATACCTTATGAGTCTTTTTATGTAAGAGAAGACCAAATGATAGAAACTGGTGGAGCTAACCCTGTAGCTGATATGTATAGTGCTTACAACTTTATGGTTGATTATGA
Source organism: Sulfurimonas sp. (assembly GCA_027858865.1). Classification (GTDB taxonomy): domain Bacteria; phylum Campylobacterota; class Campylobacteria; order Campylobacterales; family Sulfurimonadaceae; genus Sulfurimonas. The sequence goes on from JAQIBW010000140.1 coordinate 1,067, forward strand.
AGCATCTAGAACTGTTTCATCAGATCACATCGGTGTTGAGTTTGAGTTTATGCATCACCTATGTCTTGCAGAACAAAAAGCACTAGAAGAAGGCGAAATGGTATCTGTTCATGGGATTAGAGAAGTTGAGCATGAGTTTTTAAACAAACATTTAATTAAATGGGCTCCTTTATATCTTATTAATATGAAGTTTGAGGCAAGAACACCTCTTTACTATGATGCAGCAGATATGGCTCTAGAGTTTTTACTTAGTGATAATGAATACCTTACGCAAGAGTCAAAATAGTTAAATGTCTTTAATCTCACTAAATGCCAGCAGATGTGTTCGCTCATTAGCAAGAGAGAGTGGATGTAATAAGTGTGAAGTAATCTGTCCTACAGATGCTATTGTTGTGGCAGATAACCCTCTTCCAGCAATTAACTTTTCATCTTGTGTTGGTTGTGGTGCATGTGATGCGATTTGTCCGAGTGAAGCACTCTCTCTTGATTCATTTAAGCCTACAGAGTTTTTCTTTGAGTTTATAGAAGATAAAGAGAACTTGATTTCTTGTCGTAAAAATGTTCCTTGTATTGCAGCTCTTAGTGTTGAGTATATTATCTCTTTAGCTATTTTGAAAAAAGATATGGTTCTGGATATGGGGCATTGTGAAAGTTGCTCTATCGCTCACACATGTAAACCGCAAATCCTTAAAAATTATGAAGAAGCAACATATCTTTTGAGTGCTATGGAAAACGAAGCTGAGATAAGGCTCGAAGATATTTTCTTTGAAGATGAAAAAATAGAAGAAAAAGAGAGTGATAGAAGAGATTTTTTCAGCTCTATAACTCTTGGTAATGTTGCAAAAGGTAAACATGCTTTTGAAGTTGAAGTTAAAAAAGCTACTGATGAGTTAGTAGAGCATACGTTAGAAAAAGCAGATATTGCACTACTAAAGAAAAAAAGAATTACTGAGAAACGAAAGCTTTTCTTTACCGCCATAAAAAGAGTAGCAAAACCATCGAGATATCATGTGATAGATGCTAATGAAGTAACTTTTACATCTTCTAAACTTTTAGATGAAGAGAGTTGTACAGCGTGTCAAATGTGTTATAGAGTCTGTCCAACAGGGGCTTTGACATCAGACATTAAAAACTCTAAGATAGACTTCGATCCATTTCTTTGTATAAAGTGTAGTATCTGTCACGATGTTTGTGAGCCAGATGCAATAACTCTTAGCACTTCATACAATGTAAAAGAGTTTTTTGAACCCACAGTTCAAAATCTAATCTCTTTTAAAGTAAGAAGATGTGATGAGTGCAATGTGATATTTAGTACAAACACAGATGATAAGATGTGTTATAGATGTAAAGCAGAAGATGAAGAAGCCCGCGAACTTTGGGGCATAACAGAGGATATGTGATTATGATGAATAATGCAAATGAAATATCACACCAGACGAAACTATTTGGCTATATAGGTGCTGAAGCTGGAGTGAGTAGATTTAGTGCAGTGATAAACAAAATGTTTAAAGCTAATGGCGATGACGGAATGATGATTCCTATGAATATTAGAGAAGATGACCTTTACTTTACTGTGTCAAACATGAAGAAATCGCACGTTAACGGTGCAGTAATATCGAATGAGTATGTAAATGATATTATAAATATATTAGATGAATCTAGTGAAATGGTTAAGAAAACAGGAATGTGTGATATCGTGTTTAAAGAGGGAGAGAAGCTTCGAGGCGATTTATTTACTACAAGGGTACTTACTGAGTATTTAAAAGACATTCGTGCCTCTAAAGTAGCAGTAATCGGTGTAAATCCACATGCTAAAGCTTTTTCATTTGTATCTTGTGGATTTAATGTAAGTTACTTCAATGAAAACCTTGAAGAACTTATGCTCTTTACAGAAGAAGTTGAGGTAAAAGATGCCGACTTAAACCGTATAACTACCGGTATGAGTTTGGATTTCTCTGCCTATGATGTTTTGTTGGATTTTTCA
>JAQIBW010000240.1 GCA_027858865.1 Sulfurimonas sp.
CTAACTATCCTCGCTGTGCTCAGTGCTTACACTCAAAAAGAGTTGGGTTTTATGTGCGAAAGTTGAGGACTTTAATTCATTAAATTAATATATTGAAATATATATATCGTTACAATTTAGTAGTTTAGGTTTTCTGGGAGGAAAAAATGGAATCATTACTAATATTAATCATAGCAGGTGTTGTTTTATCACTAAGTGCTTTTTTATTTTTTGAAGGTTTGGCGATTAAAGCAAAAAAACAGAGTATTGCAAATGGGGAGGTAGTCGTAAAAGATTGTGATTTAGGCGAAAGTTTTATTAGATATGATACATCAAAAAATGTGGCTTACTTTTTTGCTTCTAGTTATGTGATATCACTAGCAATAGCCGTTGCTGGGTATAGCCCTGAATATGGTCTGGTTGAAGCATTGTTGTACATATTTTTAACAACGTTTGTAGGCTCTTCAATTATTTTTGTATTGAAGTTTAAAAGAAGTTTATTAGTTACAGTTTTTGCAACATTTTTATACGGGGTGCCGCATATTGGAGCTTCAGGTCTAGCTTTCTTAACTAAATATATATTTTCATAAAATAAATTTATATCTAGTTGTCCTGATTGATATATAATAATACCAATTTTAGAATTTTTGAATATAATACAAAAATTATTTAATCAAGGTATATACAATGAGCACAATCAAAGAATATTTAACAGCAGACCATAGTAGATGTGATGAGTTTTTTGCAATGATGGAAGATAAAGCAAACACATCTTTAGCAGATGCAAAAGAAGCATACGAAGAGTTTGCACAAGCAACTGAGAGACACTTCCAAATGGAAGAGAGAGTTATGTTTGCAGAGTTTGAGACAAAGACTGGGATGACAGAAGGTCCAACTGCAATGATGAGACATGAACATGTGCAAATGAGAAGTCTTGTTAAACAGATGGGCGAAGCTCTAGAAGCAAACAATAAAGACAAGTTCTTTGGACTTTCTGAGACTCTTATGATTTTAATGCAACAACACAACATGAAAGAAGAGCAGATGCTCTACACTATGGCACAACAACACTTAAGTGCAGAGTCACCAAGAATCGTTGATATGATGGAGTCAATGATTGTTGAATAGACTTTTAGGAATTAACTATGGAGCTTAATGGTTTATCGATAGATCAAGCTCCACCGATATCAGCACCGCTAAGGTTTTATCTAACTGCACCAATATTTGCAATAATAGCAGGTTTTTTAATTCTCTTTAGTGATGCAGCAACATTGATGAGCAGATATTCGCTTGACTCAATTGTAATAACTCATGCGTTAACAATAGGTTTTTTGGGCTTTATAATGCTTGGATCATTAACCCAGATGCTACCTGTTTTAGCAGGAGTTAGAATTCCAAGAGTTGATTTAGTAACAAAAATCTCATATATATTTTTAGTTATTGGTACTGCATTTATGTTATTTGGTTTACTCAATGATGTAGCATTGTCAAACACAGTCGCTTTAGTGCTATTAAGTACAGGTTTTACAATGATAATTACAGTAATTGCAATGGCAATAGTAAAAGTACAAAATTTTAATCCGACTGTAAAAGCTATGAGTGTAAGTCTTCTGTTCGCTTCTTTGACCGTGCTTATGGGACTTTTTTTACTCTACACTTATATAGACATTGATTTTGCTCCTTATAGAAATATGGTTGCTAATGTTCACAGTGTATGGGGAGTGTTTGGTTTTGCCGGCATCTTGATTATAGGTGTTACATTTCAAGTTCTGCCAATGTTTTATGTAGCTCCTAGGTTTAAGCAGTTTTGCAAAAAAAGAGTAGTACTCCTTATTAGTCTAGGTTTACTTATATGGTTATATACGAATGTTTATGAAGAGGCTTATGCAATCATCGGCAAGGCATGGATAGCACTTTTTTTCTGGGCATTTGCTACAACAATGTGGAGAAAATTAAGTGCCCGTCGTCGTCCTATTAGTGATGTGACAGTATGGTACTGGAGAGTTGCTAGTATATCTCTGACTCTTGGTTCATTTCTTTGGATATTTGATGAGTACTTTAAAAATGAATATATAGTTATGGTAGCTATTTTATTAGGTGGTGGATTTATACTATCTATTATGATTGGTATGCTTTATAAAATAATTCCTTTTCTTGTCTGGTTTCACCTGAATGCAATGGGCTATATGACTATACCGACAATGAATGAGATGATAGATAAAAAGTTAGCAAGAGCACAGTTTGTTCTCTTTATAGCTTCTCTAATTGGCTTTATATTTGCATTTTATATACCCGTGCTTTTAACTATATCTGCGATAAGTTTTATCATTAGTATGGTAATTTTACAATATAATGTTGTTGCACCAGTTTTAATATATAGAAAAGTTAAAAAAACTAAACCAGATTTTGACATGAGTGCATTTACAATAAACTAGGAATACAATGAAAAATATCATTTTAATAGGATTTATGGGAGTAGGTAAGGGCAGTGTAGCTCGTGAAGTAATTAAACAATCTGATTATATTGCCATAGATACTGATGACTTGATTGAGAGTATGGAAAACAAAAGAGTTAAAAATATATTTGAAGAAGATGGCGAGGCATACTTTAGAAAGCTTGAATTAGATGTTGCACTATGGCTTGAATCGAGTGTGAAAAATACTTTGATATCAACAGGCGGAGGTTTTTATAAGCAGAAAAATCTTAAGAAAATTGGTATAGTTGTTCTTCTTGATTCACCATTTGATGCAATAATTAAAAGAATAAAGGCTCATCCAAATGCAGCGAGGAAAATTAAAAAAAGACCACTTCTGAATGATTTGGAAAAAGCAAAAGAGCTTTATAAAGAGCGTCGTCCAGAATATTTGGCTCTTGCAGATATAGTTATAGATGTTACAAAAAAAAGTGCGTTAGAGTGCTCTAAAGAACTTCTCAAAAAGGTGAAAAAAAATGCGTAAAATATTAATATACTTAACACTTCTCTTTGCTACTACAGTAATGGCATCTGAGATTAAGTGGGCTAAAGATTATAATGCCGGTATAAAAGAAGCAACAAGATTTAACAAGCCTGTTCTTTTTATCTCATCAAGACATACATGTAAGTTCTGTGTGATTTTAGATAATGGTACTTTAAAAGATAAAAGAGTTGTAGAAGCTCTAAACAGAGACTATATATCAATTATCTCATACAGTGATGAGAATGATTATATGCCAAGAGAGCTTTATCAACCAGGTACGCCTGCAATATGGTTCCTGCTACCAAGTGGAGAACCAATGTTTCAACCAATAATGGGTGCTGTAGATGCAGAGAATTTTTTAAATGCACTAGAAATTGTTAAAAAAGAGTTTGACAACTTCAAGAAGACAGGAAAATAAAAATGATTTTTACAGATACAAACAGTCCAGGTTTCGCTGATAGTTTTAATGAACTTTTAGAGAGAGGAAAAATGGATATTGCACATGTTAGTGCTATTGTTGGAAGTATAATAAATGAGATAAGAACTGATAAAAACAGTGCTCTAAAACAACATATCTCTAAGTTTGATAACTGGACACCTTCTAGTGATGAAGATTTAAAAATATCAACAGAATCAATGAGCAAAGCATATGATAATATAGATTCAAAACTAAAGGCAGCTCTGCATTTAGCATATGACAGAATTAAAGTTTATCATGAAAAACAAAAACCAAAATCTTGGTTTGATACTGAAGATAATGGAACAATATTAGGTCAAAAAGTAACAGCAGTAGACAGTGCAGGACTCTACATTCCAGGTGGAAAAGCAGCTTATCCATCTTCGCTTTTGATGAATGTTATCCCGGCACAGGTTGCAGGAGTTGAGAACATAGTTGTATGTACTCCAACACCTGATAACGAACCAAATGAACTTCTTCTTGCAGCATGTCACCTTTGTGGTGTTAGTGAAGTTTATAAAGTTGGTGGAGCTAGTGCAATTGCAGCTATGGCTTATGGAACAGAGACTATCCCTAAAGTTGATGTAATAACTGGACCTGGAAATATCTTTGTTGCAACTGCAAAAAAGATGGTTTTTGGTGATGTTAATATAGATATGATCGCAGGACCAAGTGAGATAGGTATTTTAGCTGATGATAGTGCAAATGCTAACCATTTAGCTGTTGATATGTTGTCTCAAGCTGAACATGATGAGATGGCTAGTTCTATTCTTATTACTCCATCACAAAAGTTAGCTGATGAGGTGAAAGTTGAGATAGAAAACTGGCTTGTTAAACTCCCACGTGAAGAGATTGCAAGAAAGTCTATAGAAGAGCGTGGAGCTATTATAGTGACACGTGATATGGATGAAGCAATAAAGCTTATGAATGATATCGCTCCTGAACACTTAGAAATAGCAACTGATAACTCTTTTGAGCTTTTACCATTTATAAAGCATGCTGGTGCAATCTTTTTAGGTCACAATACTCCTGAAGCTGTTGGTGATTATGTGGCTGGACCAAACCATACTCTACCTACTGGCGGAACAGCCAAATTTTACTCTCCTCTTGGAGTGGAAAACTTTATGAAAAAGAGCTCTATTATCTCTTTTTCAAAGAAAGCTATAAATGAGATAGGTGAAGAGTGTGCACTAATCGCTAAAACTGAAGGTCTGACTGCTCATGAGCAGTCAGTTAGAGTGAGACTTAGTAAGTAGTTTTATTTTATAAGAAAAATTTATAAAATAAACTGTAGAATGTTAACATCTTTTCAATAACTAGTTTCTAGCCAAAGGCGAAGCTTTAGTGATTGAGTATAATCTGGACTAGTACCAGATTATATGAGAAATTATAGCAAGGTTATCACATGTTACATCCAGCAGTCGCTCATTTCGCAGTAGCACTTCCAATCATCTCTTTAGTATTAGGCTTAGCTTATCTTTATAAGCCAAGTGAACTTATGTCAAAAGTATCAAGTCGTTTTATGGTTTTTGCAGCCATATTTATTATAATCGCATTCTTTACAGGAAAAGAAGATGCCCAAGACGTATACATACTTCTAACGGGAGAAGGAAAAAAACTCTTACTTCAGCACAAGGAACTTGGACTTTACTTGAGTTTTGCTATGGGTATAGCAGCAGTTGTTAAGTTTATAGGTTGTTTTAAGAAAATGTTTAAAGTAGAACTTTTTGCAATCATTTTAGTTGCTATAATTGCTGGTGGAGTTGTATACCAAGGTAAAATGGGTGGAGAACTTACATATAATTATGGCGCACATGTAAAAGACTATTCAGATGGTATGGACTGTTTGATAGAAGCAGCAGAATTTGATTAAGAGTAAGAAAACAAAGAATAAGTAAAATAATATAATTTGACTTTGATTTTTTAATTAGGGATAATCTTTTATTATATGATGATATTCATATTAAGAAGATTAGCTAATGAAAGATTCTCAGTCAAATAGATTAGAACAGTATAAATATATTGTAGATAAAACAAGTATCGTATCAAAGCCTAATCTTCTAGGTCAACATCCTTCCATCTTAGGAAATTCTGATATTTCCCTTAATGTAATTCAATGTTACATATAAAGAATCCTTATAAAAACTTTAAGAAATGATTACACTTTTGTTATTTCACAAAACTACACAACTATAAAAAGTTATCAAAAAAATATCACGTATTAATAACAAATTTAAGATTAGTTAGATACTATTTTTCTTAGTAAAGAAGCCTAGTTTTACGAGTATAATGGCTTCTTTTTAAATGTATTAGATAAAGTTATAAATCTTAAATTTGCCGTTAAAAAAGGCTAAAGGAGAATATATGCAATTAGGTTTCCTAGTTGATTTACATTTGTGTATGGGATGTAAAGGATGTGAGATCGCATGTAAAGTGGAGAATGAAGTTCCACTTAGTACATGGAGACTTCGTGTTAAGTATGTGGATGTGGGGACTTTTCCAGATACAAAAAGAACATTTACCCCTCTTAGATGTAATCATTGTGAAAATGCACCGTGTGAGAGAATATGTCCGGTTAGCGCATTACATTATTTAGATAATGGTATTGTAAATATCGATAAAGAGCGCGGTATTGGTTGTGCTGGTTGTGTTATGGCTTGTCCATATGGAGCAATTTACATTGATCCACAAACACAGACAGCAGATAAGTGTACTTATTGTGCACACCGTGTTGCATCATCAATGATGCCAGCTTGTGTTGTTGCTTGTCCAGTTCAAGCAAATATCTTTGGTGACTTAGATGATCCAACTTCAAATATATCTAAGTATATTCAAGTAAACCAAGGAAATGTTCAAGTGCGTAAGCCAGAGAAAGGTACAAATCCTCATCATTTCTATACAAATGCAGGTAATGTTAACCTTAATCCTCTTGCATCTAAAAGAATCAATGGTCATTCACTGTTTAACAAGATTACAACACTTCCAGTAGGAGGACACCACTAATGGCAGCACATGAAATTTTAGCAGCTACACAAGCTGTTGTAACGTTAGATGTACCCATCCCAGATATAGTTTGGCCTTGGTTAGTGACAGTAAATATGTGGGCGAAAAGTATTGGTACGGGTGTTATTTTTATGCTTTTCTTACTTCTTAGAAAATACCCGGATGAAGCAGGTAAATTAAGATTTCCAGTAACAGTAGTTTCAATTATATTTATTCATATATTCTTACTATTTACATTGGCTGACTTACATCAACCATTTAGAATGTGGCATATATTTTTCCATCCTCATTGGACATCAGCAATTACAGTTGGTGCATGGATGGCTACACTGTTTGTAGGTTTACTATTTTTACTAGCATTTCTTAGTTTTATAAAAAAAGATAATGCAGTATTTGACAAAGTATTACCTTGGGTAGTAGCTTTAGCTATACCTGTTACACTATATACTGCAGCACTTATGTCTCAGTGTACAGCTCGTGAACTATGGCAAATGCCAACAGAGTCTGCTCAGATGATTTTTGCGGCACTACTTTCAGGTTCAGCATTTATGATTCTTGTGTTTGGCGGTAAGCTTAGCTGGGAGGCAAATAAAAGTCTTGCTAATATATTAGCTTTAAGTGCATTTATGTCATTTATATTATATATGTCAGAGTATGTATTTGGCCCAATGAAAGCAGAAGAAGTTGCAGCAGTTTTAGAGTACGTCAAAGGTGATGGACCATATACCGTTATGTTCTGGTTAGGTCAATGGATGGCTTACCTTCTACCAATGCTACTTATAGTACTTAGTAGAACTAGCAAATCTGAGTCAATTCTAAAACTTGCCGCAATATTAGCATTAGTGGGTCTATATTTAGTTAAACATGTTTGGCTAATAATTCCACAATTATTACCAATGAGTTAGGGAGAAACATAAATGTATTTACAAAGTAGAAGAACATTTTTAAAAGGTGCTGCATTCACGGTTGCTGGTGCTGCTATTGCTAAGGGTGTCTTTACAACAGACGCACTGGCTGAATCTGTTACTGAGAGCAAATTTACAAATACTCCAGACTCATTATCTTTCTACCCTCCGATGGAGGAGTGGGCTGACTTTAAAGAGTTAGATGGAAATGACTGGAAAAGAGGTGGTATCGATCGTAAAGGTGTTAGAAGTGATTCTAACCCAGACGGTATCGAAGTTAATGATTATATGATCGTTCCAACTGCATGTTCAAACTGTGAGGCTTCTTGTGGTCTAACTGCATGGATTGACAAAAAAACTTTTACAGTTAAAAAGTACATGGGTAATCCATTACACCCAGGTTCTCGTGGTCGTAACTGTGCAAAAGGTTATGCTACACAATCACAAATGTATGATCCAGATCGTATTGCATTCCCACTAAAAAGAGCTCCAGGTTCTGCTCGTGGTGAAGGTAAATGGATACGTACTACTTGGGATGAGGCAATGACTGCTATCGGTAAAAAGATGGGAGATACATTAGCTAAAGGTGATGAGTTATCTAAGAAAACAGTAATGTTCCATGTTGGTCGTCCAAATGAGAATGGATTTACTGGAAAAGTATGGCACACACTTGGTTGTGATTCATTCAATTCACATACAAATATCTGTTCATCTGGTGGTCGTACTCCTACTATCCAGTGGGCAAATGACGATAGAAGTTCTCCGGATTGGGCTAACGCTAAATTAATCTTTCTTAACTCATCTCATGCTGCTGATGCTGGTCACTATTTCCAACAATCAGCTTCATTTATTGCAGATGCTAGAGCAAAGGGTGCAAAACTTGTAGTTATGGATCCTCGTATGTCTAACTCAGCTGGTATGGCTGATTTATGGATTGCTGCATGGCCTGGTACAGAGCCTTTAATCTATCTTTACTTAACTCAGAGAATTCTGAACGAAGGTAAAGTTGATAGAGATTTCGTAAAGAAATGGATGAACTGGGAAGTATTTTTAAGTAATAGAAAATATTTAGAGTTTATGGTAGAAAAAGGCTATATAGCTAAAGCACCTACAAAAGTAGACTTTGATACATTCTTAGATACTTTACAAGAACTTTACACTCCATATACTTTAGATTTAGTAGCTAAAGAGACACATGTTCCTGCTGATAGACTTGAAAAGTTATATGATATGTTCATCTGGGCTGGAACTTCAGTTTCTTCATACTTCTGGAGAGCAAGTGCTGCTGGTAACCGTGGTGGTTGGATGGGTGGCCGTACTGGTTTCTTACCAATCGCTCTTCGTGGTGCTATCGGTCCTGAAGGTGGTACATTCTTCCATCACTTCCATGTTATTTCTGTAGCTGGTAAAGGTGGTAGTTCAACTGTTGGTCAAGGTAAACGTGGTTCAAACATTCCTAAAGTAGATGTTTATAATGAACTTACTTACCCACCAGAGTGGCCACTATCAGCTTATGAAATGTCATTTTTATTACCTCACCTACTTGCAGATACAGAGTGGCAGAAAAAGTGGATTGATAAAGGTCTAAACGTTCCTCAGAAACTTGCTGTTTGGATTCCTCGTATGTACAACCCTGTTTGGATTAATCCGGATGGTTTCAGATGGATTGAGACTATTAAAGACGAATCTAAAATGGAACTCACATTCAACTTATCACCAACGTGGTCTGAGACTAACTGGTATGTTGATTATATTTTACCTGTTGGTTTAGCTGGTGAAAGACACGATCAACACTCAGAAGCTACTATGCCTGCAAGATGGACATCTTTTCGTCAGCCTGTAATGAGAGTTGCCTTAGAAAAATCTGGTTGGAAGCCTAAAAATCCAGCTCGTGCTACACTTGAAGCTCATATTAAAGCTGGACTTGGTGAAGTTTGGGAAGAGAATGAGTTCTGGTTTGATATGTGTGTTAATTACATCGATCCAGATGGTAAAATCTTTATTGATGATGCTAAGACTAAATCAATCAGATCTATGTGGGAATCTAAAAAGACTCCTGGTACTCCAGTTACTATTGCTGAGTGGTACGATGCTGCATTTGGTGATAATTTACCAAATCTTAAAGCTACTGCAACTGCAGATTCTCGATACAAAAATGCTGAATTTCCGGTATATGAGTACATGAGAGATCATGGTGCTTGGATGGAAGAGAATAAAATCTATTCTGCACAAGAGAAAGAAGTTAAGTATAATGGTCAAACACTTACTGCACATGGTCATGAGCATGATAAGAGAGATCTTACTATTGATAGAAAAACTGGTGTTATTTATGCAAAAGATCACCATGGTAGTACTAAGTACAAAGATGGTAAAAAACCAGTAGCTATCGAGATTGATGGTAAAATGATGGAAGGTTTCGCTACTTTAGATAAGAAACTTGACTTCTTCTGTGAGTGGTTGGCTGATGATTGGAAATGGCCAGAATATGCTATTCCATTCTACCCAAGAACTCCAAAAGAGAAAAAAGAAATGGTTCACATCGTATCTCATGTTGACCACTCTTATATGACTGAGAAAAATTCATATGCACTTAACACAGTTTTCCGTCTGCCGTATAATATTCATACGCGTTCTGGAAACTCTAAGCATCTAATGGAAATTTCACAAAATCATGACCCTATCTGGATCTCGACTCCAGATGCTAAGCGTCAAGGTTTCAAACGTGGTGACTCGATTCGTGTAAGAATTACGGATAGTGTTACTGGTTTAGATTCAGGTTACTTTGTAGCTATGGCTGTACCTACTGAGGGTGTACTTCCTGGTACATTAGCATGTTCTCACCACGGTGGTAGATGGAAACTTGTAAACTCTGTTACTATACCAAACGGTGTAAGTGATGGTAAAGTTGATTCTCAACCAGTTAAAAGAAATATGAACGATCCTAAATTTATGGCTCACTCACCTGAAAATGTTGGTAAAGTTGGTTCTCAGATTAAGATTGAAGATTACACTGGAAGTTCTGGAATAAATAGCTTCGGTGTTCCGACTGCTGAAATTCAAATGGATGGTAAAGAAGGTAAACTTAAATATGTTGAGGGTATAAAACCTTTCCATACTGAAAGATTTGCTGATTACAACAGAGACACTGGAAACATTTGGTGGGATGGTCTAAGCGGTTCATGGCAAAATGCTGTAGCTGCAGCTCATCCGGATCCAATTTCTGGTATGCATTGTTGGCACCAGAAAGTTATCTTAGAACCTGCGCAAGAAGGGGATAAGATAGGTGATATTTATGTGAATTATGAAAACAACTTCAAAATTTACCAAGGATGGAGAGACACATTAACTCGTGAGCTTGATGTTAACGATAAACTTCGTCGTCCACAACACATTAAACGTCCGTGGGTTCCACTTTCGGATAAAGCTTATGCTTGTGATATTAAAAGCTAGAAAGCCTTTAATATCAACAACCAAGGGGTATCTCTACCCCTTTGGCTCTATAGATAAAAGATACTCTAAATAGACAGAATTATAAACTAACCCACCACATTCTAAGCCAAAGCCCCCAAGTACTCGTAAACCCGACTTCACTAAAGACTAATTCTCTGTTCTTATCATATATAAAAGTAGTTGGATAGGCTGCTATATTAAACTCATTAGCAAAAAAGCCATTAGTGTCGTTATATACTTTATAGTTTAAATCATTATCATACATATATTTTTTTAAATCATTGTTATCACCTGAGTTAACTGCAATAATCAGCACTTCAAAGTTCTCAGAGATCGTTTGTATATTTGAAGCTTCAAGTTTACAGGTTGGACACCAAGTAGCCCAAAAATGTATAAGAATAGGTTTATCTTTGGGGTATGAATAGTTTTGTGCATCTACTAAAGGAATATTATTGTTTTGAAGTGCTTCTTTATTTAAATTGTCACTTTTATAG
>JAQIBW010000282.1 GCA_027858865.1 Sulfurimonas sp.
CATATATAGTATGTCTTGGAGCAGTCAGGATTAATTAAAATGAATATGATATAGTTCTAAAATCTATAAAATATTACATAGGAAAAAACTATAGTTACCAAAATAACTCTTAAAAGAAATCATTAACAAAAATATTGAAAGCATGATAGAAGAGAATAAAAACAATAAGAGTGTAATAGACTTTCTAAAATGGTCTAAAAAAGGTTTTGAATATCATAGAGATAAAGAAAAGGTCAGAGATGCTCAAAGAGATATATATTAAAATAGCAACTAAAGTCTATGATAGAAATGGTAGATGCGATATAAAATATAATTGTTCTCACTCAGCTTATATCTAAAAACTGTAAGTAATATCTGCAAAGATTCTATCGTTATCTTTGATGGCTTTCATCAGAGGTTTATCTCCATCTATATACTCGACTATACCAGCATTTAGAGCAACAGCAGTTGCTACTTCATACTCTAACCACACTCTGGCAAAGCCACCATTTTGCCAGCTTGAACCGAAGATGCTAAGAAGTGCGGTAGCATTTAAACTATCATGATAGAAGCTTCTAGTTGCACGTAAAGCGGTCTGAACTTCATCTTCATCAACATAATCAGGCCTTGCAACAACTTTTGACATCTGAGCTTCATAGTCAAAGATATGCCTATTTGCTACTTCAACAGAGAGTACAGTGTCTTTTATTCCCATATAGTCAAAACCGATAAGTGCGTCTAAACGACTCTTTGCATCTGTAGTAGAGTTGTATTTCACACCATCTAAAAAAGCCACTTCACTCTTTAAAAGCCAAGCCCCGGATGCTATGTTTATCGCAGATCCCAGCATCTGTATTTTGCTGACTTTACGAACCATATCAACCGGATCGATATGCCATTTCTGGTCAAGCACATCCGCAGCATAAAAAGATAGATCCCATCCTGAAAAAACACCGTTTGCTCCAAAAGCATATTGCATATTTTCAAGTGAGTTTGTAGGACTTTGAAGATCTAAAAAAGGGTTTGGAGCTACAGAAAACACAGCATCTACAGGAAAAAACTCACTTCTAGCAGGTGCTTCTATCATAATGCGGTTCTCAGGAATAATCATAGCTGAAAAATTCCAAGCACCATGATAGTAGTCAAACTTAAACATTCCTACACTAAGCCTAAGGTCTTCTATGTCTGTCATAGCAGGTGTACGGTTGTCAAGCGGATTGATTACATCTGTAATCCTAATACTATCTGACTTACCCCATACAACTATCTGTCGCCCTATCTTGGCATCTAAAGATGATGTTATTTTTCCTTGGATATAAGTGTCATCAAGTCTGAGTTGAGTTTTGTATGCATCTAGTATGTCGTTACTATAGTTGTTTGTAGAGTATATGTCATATATAGCATCGTAGAAAGCATCTCCGCTTACTTTTAGTTTCCATTTATCTGAAAGTTTTGCTTCTAGCTTTAAAAAGAGTGATGTCTGAGCTTGATTTATTCCAGAATACTCTATGCCATCAACCTTATGCTCTTTATACCCTACAGATGTCTTAAAAGCTAAATCTCCACTAATCCTTACGCTCTTCTCTTCTTTCTTTTTAGGTTTTACAGCTTTAACTGGTGCTTCACTAGGTTCTACATCCCCAAAACCTGCCAAATCAGCATCTGTTTGACTTGGCTTTTCTACAACTTCTTCACTGTCGAACCCACTTAAATCATCTTCTATACTTTCATCAGCATATGCAACACTAGATGCTAGACTAAGAACAACCAAAGAAGATATAAGTACTTTTGCTAGCATCTATTATAGACCTTTCTCTAAAGTACGTGTAGTGAAAAATGACTCTTCTAAATCTTGATTATACTTAATACCTGAAAATTCAAATTCAGTCTTATGTAGAGTCTTCCTACCCTTTTTAGTTACCATTTGTATCTTCATAGTTGTCCAGATGCCATCTATTTTTTTTAATGAAGTAATTTGCATATACTTTAGTTTCTTACCTGCTTTAATATAATGTAGCGCTTGAACTATTACAAAGTTATCCTGACGAACAAATACTATAGACTTTGTGTATCCAGTCTCTTCTATCGTCTTGTCTGTTTTTGGAGTTACTAGCATCTGCCAAGTCTTATGTCCGTCTACTACAGGCTCTTTCATTATCTTATATGTATAGTCTTTTACATTTTTTGATGTCATATCTGAGTAAGTAAAATCACTTCCCATAAAAGATGAACTCTTATCACTAGATGCAATTCTCTTTACCTTTCTAAGCTCTGGCAAGTAGAGCCATTGGTCATCATCTTTGTCAGAATCTTCATAATCATAGGTCAAAAAGCCTGTGTTTCTAACATCTGCCGGAGTTAGGAAAAACATAAGCTTCAGTGTGTCTTCACCCTTATCTTTTGTAAATGTCTGAAGGTCGCGAACTCTTTGATTGTTATTCATATCTATAAGCGTCATTTTCATGTTAGCTGTAGAGTTATCACCTTCATCTCTGTCATGAGCTTTTTGAGCTATCTCTTGACCTGTAATGGCAAATAGCGAGCTTAGTGTTAGTGAAACTATAAGTAGTGTTTTTAAAATCATTTTTCATCCTTTGATAGTAGTTTTAGTAATGCTGGAGCCAATATAATATCAGATATAAGAGCTACTATTATAGCCCCACCTGTTAATATACCAAAATTTATAAGATTGCTAAGTGATGCAAACATATAAACAAAAAAACCTAGAGCCAAGACAATAGTAGTTGCTACCATAGCACGACCGGTTCCTAACATAGTCTCTTCAACAGCTTCTTTAACACTTAATCCTTGCTTTTGATACTTTTTATAGTTGTGAAAAAAGTGTACCGTATCATCAACTGAGAGACCTATAATTATAGCACCTACAAGCATCGTAAACATATCTAGCGGCATTCCTACCATTTTCATAAAACCTAAAGACATGACGACAGGAAGAACATTTGGTATCATGCTTACAAGACCGATTTTTATACTTCCTAAAAGAATTATCATCATAATTGTTATCAGTAAAAAAGCCGTCAGATAACTTGTTCCCATAGTATCCATAGCTGCTACAAGTGTTCTTAGAAAAAGAGGAACCATTCCTGTAATCGTTATCTCAATCTCATCTCCAAGTTCTTCTTTCATAAGTGAAGTTAACTCTTGAGACAATGCTTCATACTTCCCTGCTTCCATCCAAGGTAGTTTAAGTGTCAGTCTTGCTTTTGAAAAACTTGAATCTACAACATCTTCAAGATCATCACTTCCACTATTTTCAAATAGTAAAAATTCTTGTGGAATAAGAGCATCATTATCTGTAATTGCATAGTACTTTTGACTGTTTTCATGTAGTCCTCTATGGATCTCTTTTAAGACTTCAACTACACTCCAGCCTTTACCTACAAAATATTTATCATTATGGATTGCTTCAGCTTTTTTTCTTATAGTGTCTATTTTATTTAAAAGTTGTGAGTTATAAAGCCCGTTCTCCTTTTTTGTATCAATAATAACTTCCATTGTTACAGAACCTTTAAGCTCTTTGTCTACAATCTCAGTTGCTATTTTTATAGGAGAATCATCCGGTTGCCAACTCAGCGTGTCGTGCTTAAATTCAAGTTGCGATGCAAAATATAGAAATACAATAAAAACAGCAACGCCCCCTATAACTATTTTTTTTGCATGGTTTAAACTAAAATCTGCAACTGCTATTAAAAGCTCGTCCATCTTTTGAGATCTGCCTATATGTTTCTCTTTTGCTTGCTTTAAAGGTAAAGCAGACAGAAGTGCGGGTAAAAGTATAATGGTATTTACAAGAGCTACCATAACACCAAACGCACCAAACAATCCCAAATCTGCTATAGGTGAGATTTCTGCCGTACTAAAAGACAAGAGACCGGCTGCAGTTGTTAAGGAAGTCATTATTATAGGTAATCCGGAGTGCCCTAAGGCATATATAACGGCTTCTTCTTTTGAGTTGCCTTTATTGAAATGTTTAAAGAATATTGCCATCAAATGAACCGTAGCACCGATACCAACTGCCAAAAGAAAAGAAGGAAGTATCTGTGTAGGAAGAGTGAGTGGTGTACCTACCAAAGCCATAGTCCCAATGGTAATAAAAAGCGATATAAGGACAATAAACATAGGTAAAAGAACACCACTTATACGGCGAAAAACAATAAATAGAAATACTGCCATCATTAAAAGAACAAGTTTTATAAACTTTTGTATATCTGTTTGAATAGCTTTTTTATTGTAATCATTAACGGCTAAAGAGCCGGCTATAAAAACATCAAAATCATCTCCGCTAAATTTTTTTGCAATAATATCAGCTGCTCTTACCATCTCGCTTTTAGATTTATCTGATAAAAACTCTAGTTTTTCTTTTGAGTTTGCATTATCTGAAAAACCTGATAGTGCATCTGCTGAAGAAGTACTTTCATAAGCACTTGGCTCTAATATAATAGTAGCTAATGTCGCATCTCTGTTTAAAAGAAGGTTTTCATACATTTCACCATTTAATGCTAACTGTTTTACTGCCTCTAGTTCTTTATCATTTTGCGGCCAGTTATCAAAAAGATCTTCAACTATAAGTCTATCACCCTCACCTCTTGTATTTCTGGCATTTATGAGTGATGTTATATCATTTAGATGCGGTATATTATTTTCTAGTTCCGTATGAAGGGTTTTAAATTTTTCTAAAAATTTAAAATTAAAGATGCTGCTTGTCTTAACAACAACCATGATTTTTTCATCTTGCCCAAACTGATCTTTAAATGCTTCATATCTGACTAGAGCAGGATCTTCATGATGCAAAAAACCTTCGGTTGAAGTATCTATGGTAAGTTTTGGTAAGTTTGACATTATTG
>JAQIBW010000333.1 GCA_027858865.1 Sulfurimonas sp.
CATATATACAAGCCCTACATTTTTCTGTGCTGACTCATTGCCCTGAAGTGCTGATTTTTCTAAAAGCTCAGCTGCTTTTGTTACATTTAAATCAGTTGCATCACCTTTGTAGTACATCAGTGCAAGATTGTACTGAGCATTTGAGTTATTTGCCTCTGAAGCTTTTGTTAACCATGCTAATGCTATCTTGCTATCTTGCTTAACATTTTGACCAGTAAGATACATCATACCCAAGTCATTCTGCGCTCTGGCGTCTGAATTAGATGCAGCTTTCTCTAACCAATTTATACCTTTTTGGGCATCTTTTACAACACCTATTCCATTAAAGTAAAGATAACTCAACGCATTTTGAGCAGTGGTATCACCGGATTTTGCACTCTTTTCGTATAGTTTAAAAGCTGCATCATAGTCTTTATTCTTAAAAGCTTCTAACGCTTTACTACTATCACCCAAGAGAGTCATGGAGATAAACAATAGAGATAATATATATTTCATTACTAATTTTCCTTAAATTCAAATTTTACGTTTTTGCATCTGGTCTATGATTTTTACAACCACTAAGTCAGAAGTTACATTTATAGATGTTCTTGCCATATCCAAGATTCTATCAACGGCTACAATCAGTGCTAAATATTCAACAGGAAGACCAATTTGATTTAAAATCACTACCATCATAACCAGAGATGCACTCGGTAGTGCTGCAACCCCAACACTTAAAGCAACAACTGTTATGCCTAATACAATCTGGTCCATAAAGCTCAACTCTACCCCTGCTAAGTGAGAAATATATAAAGCAGCTATTGTAAGATAGGCAGCTGTTCCATCCATAGAAACTGTTGCACCAAGAGGCAAAACGAATGAAGCATTTTTCTCATCGACACCACCTACGTCTTCTACTATTCGCATCGAAACTGGTAAAGTAGCTGCACTAGACGCTGTTGAGAATGCCATAATAGGTGCTTCTCTTATGGCTGTTAAGTATTTGTAAGGATTTACTCTACCAAATATTGCTAATACCGCAGGGAGTGTAACAATAGCATGTACAAGTAGTACTACTATTACCATTAGAACATACTCCCAAAGACCAACTACTACATCTACTCCTTGCTCAGCTATAACATAGGAAATTAGACTAAATACACCAATAGGCGTAAGTTTTATAACCCACTCTGCCATTGTCAGCATAGCATTTGTTACGCCTGTAAAAAAGTCAAGCATTAACTCCTGTCTCTTTACCTTTAAATGCAGAGATGCAATAGCAAATAAAATAGAAAATACTATAATCTGCATCATTGAACCACTAGATAAAGAATTAAAAACATTTGTAGGGATAAAGCTAAGTATCATACTCTCAAATGAAAATTCAGCTACCTCTGCTGCTTTTACAAATTCTAAACCTTCAGATGATATAGGTTCACCAATTGGTGTTATATTCATAACAGCAATAGCAAGAAAAACTGCTAGTGCTGTTGTTAAAAGATATAAGCCTATTGTTCTAAGACCTATTGATTTGAGATCATCCAAACTACCCAAACCCATAATTGCTACATATATACTTGAAAAAACTAATGGAACAACTAGCATCTTTAAAAAACTAATGAATATCTGTCCTATTACCTGTTGCTTTAGTGCCAACTCAGGTAATAAACTTCCAAAAGCAACTCCCAAAACTATTCCAACAATAACCAAGGTATTTGTTGTGGAATATTTTTTTATCTTTTGTATCATCTATGCCTCAGTTTTCACATTTTTCATAATCTCGAGCCAATCCAAAGAGAAATTTTTTAATACATAAGACTTATGATGTGGTACACTACACGATGAACAGTCTTGATGGATAACACCATTACTAGCGAACTCTTCACCATTATTTATATCACAATCACTGAGTATTTTAAACTCATTGTATGTTCCTAAACCATTATCATTAAATCTAAAGTTAGGACAGGCGCACATATAACAGTTCAACTTATCCATATCATGACACTTTTTATTGTCTTTATAAAGAGGACAAAAATTTGGCTCTTCTTTTACCATGTTGTCAAAATCAAAATAGTCGATTATTTGCTCTTTTGTATAATCTAAATTAACTAATTTATCTACAATTACTTTATGCTTTTTAGCATGGGCGTCAAACCATTTAATATAACTCATAGTGTATACTACCTAAAAAAGCGAAATGTTTTAAGCTATAATGACAAAAAAATAGCAAATATTTACAAAAGACTAATCATTGAAAAACTCACACTTTACCTACCTTCTTATTTTAGCAATGTTTTTATGGGGCGGAGGCTGGAGTGCACTAAAAATTTTAACTTATGAGCTTCCAATCGAAATCATAATATTTTGGCGTTTTTTCCTAATGAGCATCTCTTTTATTCCCATTTTGTACTTTATGAAAGTTCCTTTAACTTTAAACCGTTCAGGTGCAAAATTTGTAGCTTCTAGTTCTGTTTTAAATGTATCGTTTATGGTTTTTTCTTTTTTGGGCGTAAAGTATGGTTTTGCAGGAAATGGTGGAGTTATCATAACAACACTTACACCACTTATGACTTTTTTACTTGTTGCAATCATCTATAAGAATAAACTCTTTGCATCTCAGTATATAGGACTGACAATCGGCCTCATTGGTGGAATTATTATACTACAACTAAACGATTTGAGCATATTTTTAAATAGTTCTAATATATACTTTGCTATATGTGCGGTTATTTGGGCGGGGGTAACACTTCTGTCTCAACACTCGCATAAGCATATTCATCCGGTTCACTACAGTTTTTATATATCTGTAGTAGCTACTCTTGCTTCATTTATATATGCCTTTAATAGTGATTTACTTAGTGTGTTTGAGCAAGGAGTTAAGTTTTGGATAGCTATGATTTACTTAGCAGTTTTAGGACAAACTGTCGCAACAACTATCTTCTTTATAGCTTCAGCAAAGTTAGGTAGTCAAAAAACAAGTTCGTTTATGTTTTTAGTGCCCCTATTCTCTCTTATAATCGCTTGGGCTGTCTTAGGCGAACCTATACAAGCATATATACTTATCGGTGGTTCTCTTAGTCTTATTGCAGTTTATTTCATAAATAAAAAAAATTAATAGAGTTTTAATATCACTTGGTGTAATATTTTTTATTACTATGTTTTATACAAAAGGCACTTATGAAAACTGTTTTAATTATAGGAGGTGGCTTCGCTGGTCTTGAAGCTGCTATTTTCTTAAAAAAATCAAATTATGATGTTACTTTAGTAAGTGAAAGAGATTACTTTTTCATCTACCCTACTTCGATCTGGATTCCAACAAGAGAACAAGAGTTCGATGATGTTTGTATAGATCTTAAAAAACTACAAAAAGTACATGGCTTCAAGCTAGTAGTAGATGCTCTCAAAAAGATTGATGCTAAAGAGAATTCATATACTCTAGATAGCGGAACTGTTTTAAAAGGCTATGAGCACGTAGTTCTTGCAATGGGTGCTTCAAAAATGAAACACAAAGGCATAGAAAACACTCTTTCTATTTGTGGAGACCCTAAGCAATCTCTTCAAATAAGAGATGCTATAGATGCTCTTATAAAAAAAGGAAGCGGTAAAATCTGCTTTGGTTTTGGAGGAAATCCAAAAGACACTTCTGCTGTTCGTGGTGGACCTGCCTTTGAACTACTTTTTAATACTCACCATCTTTTGAAGAAAAAAGGGATAAGAGACAATTTTGAGTTAACATTTTTTGCACCGATGCCTGAACCTGGAAAAAGAATGGGTAAAAAAGCTCTTAAGATGATGGCTCAATTTTTTGAAAAACTGGATATAAAACAGCACTTTGGTATAAAAATAAAAGCTTTTGAGAATGACTGTATGGTATTTGAAGATGATTCAAAACTAGAATCTGACTTTACTATGTTCATAGCTGCTGGAGACGGTCATGATGTTGTTAAAGAGTCTGACCTTCCGACTAATGAGGCTGGATTTATAAAAATAGATGACTTTTGTAATGTTGTTTTTGACACTCCAGAGATGCCAACTAATATCTACGCAATTGGAGATATCGCTGCATTAGAGGGAGCTGATTGGAGAGCAAAACAAGGTCATGTTGCCGAAGTAATGGCTAGAAATGTTGCTTTTAATATTGAGCAAAAAGACAAAGGTCTTTCTGACTTTAAAGGCTACCAAGAACATATCAATATTATTTGCATGATGGATAGCGGAAATGGTGCTTCATTAATCTATAGAGATGGTAAAAAAGCTTTTATGATTCCACTTCCAATAATTGGTCACTGGTTAAAAAAAGGGTGGGGAGTTTATTGTAAGCTATCTAAATTAAAAAAGATTCCTAGGATTCCCGGTATATAATACTACTTGTGTAACAATGTGTAACACAAAAAAAACTAAAAATCATTTTGCTTACTCAGTGACAAAATTACCAACAAATATGGTTATACTTAACTCTAAATAATAACAAGATAACATCTTAAATCTTTAAGGGTTGTGTAATGTCTAGAAAAATTTTATCCAAAGTTGATTCCCCAAGAAATATAACAAATCATGAAAAACTACTTGACGCTAATGACTTCATAGTATCTAAGACAGATACTAAAGGCAACATTATATACTGCAACGAGATATTTACAGAAATGTCTGGATATAAAGCTTCTGAACTTATCGGTGCTAATCACAATCTAATAAGACATCCAGATATGCCTCGTGTTGCTTTTAAGACAGCTTGGGATTTAATAAAAGAAAAAAAAGAATTTTTTGGTTTTGTGAAAAATCTTAGAGCTGATGGTGGATTTTATTGGGTTTTTACCTATATAACTGCTGACCAAGATTTAAAAGGCAATGTTGTAAGCTATACATCAGTTAGAAGAAAACCTACTACATCAGCCATAGATGCTATTACTCCGGTATATAAGCTTTTAATAGATGCCGAAAAAAGAGATGGGATGAAAGCCTCAGAAAAACTCTTAAATGACTTTTTAAATGAACATAAAACTGGTTATGAAAATTTTGTAATTGACCTTCAAAAAGGGATTACTCCATGATTGCCATTAGAAATATAAATGTAATAATACTATTAATTTTAATCACTATATCTGCTATATTTTTAGCTATAAATTCTCAAATAATTTTTGCTGTTGTTTTAATACTGCTGAGCATCTTATCTTTGTTTTTACCTCAAAATCACAAGATTAACAAAGAGGATGCTTCTCTTATGAGCAAAATAGCAACAACGCTTGAAAATGTAAAAGACGGTAAACTAGCTACACGCGTGGTTATACATAAAAATGAAACACCTTTAGAGAGTATTGGTTGGAACATCAACAAGTGTTTAGACCAAGTAGAAATAACGCTAAGAGAAAGCCGTAATACAATAGATGCCGTTAGCCGTGGTGAGATGTATAGAAGTATGTTTCCATCAGGACTTCAGGGTGAATTTAAAGAGACAGCAAACATAATTCAAAAAGCTGTAGCTTCTATGAAAGCAAATGAAAGATATAAACTTATGGGTCTGCTTTCTACTTCCTTTAGTGGGTTCAATGGTGGGATGAAGGGCAACTTAGACATTATAAAAAACGATATAAATAAAACTGAAGACTCTTTTATCGAAGTTACTTCCAATACATCTAAAGCTTCAACTTCTGCATACGAGACTTTCACTGCAGTTGAAATAACTACAGGGCAGATATCAGACCTTAGTGAATTGGTTACAAATACTGTAGATGCGATAACGCAGATGGATACAAATGTCAATGATATAACTATGATTGTCAATCTAATCAAAGACATAGCAGATCAAACAAATTTACTTGCACTTAATGCTGCGATAGAAGCAGCAAGAGCTGGTGAACATGGACGCGGTTTCGCCGTAGTTGCAGACGAGGTACGAAAACTAGCTGAACGAACACAAAGTGCAACTAGTGAGACAAGCATAACTATCCAAAACCTTCAACAACAATCAAGTAGCATCTATGAAAATTCAACAGCAATGAGTAACATAGCAAACAATACAAATGAAACAATGAACAATTTTTCAGATACTATGAATAATTTCACAAATGATTTAAGCCATACTTCTAAACTTTCCAACAAAAGTAGTTTTGCTCTCTTTTTATCAAACTATAAAATTCATCATATCTTATTTAAATCAAATGCTTACTCTGCTGTTGTCAACTCAACAGCTACAGATGAACTAAAAAAAGATCATAAGCATTGTGGATTTGGAGCATGGTACTATGAAACCGGAAGTAAATTATTTGCAAATAACTCTACCTTTAAACAAATGGAATCCCATCACGTAGAGTTTCATAATCTTATAAATGAAAATATAGAGTGTGCATTGAGTGGTGGCTGCATGTCGGAGAATAAATCAAAAGATGAGATTATGAAGAGATTTCAGGATGCAGAAGAACATTCAAATAAACTTTTTGATTTAATGAACAAACTCTCAGATGAAGTCGGGGCAGATATTGAGATGAAAGAAGTTTTAGCCTAATATTTTATGCTTCACACTTTATTTACACTTTTAACTTCTATAATACAAGTCAAGAAAGAGAAATATAGGACTTTATGTCCACATGAAGTATGGATTTCTTTCGTGTGCTTCCCTTAAATTCAAAGCAATGTCGCAGTACTTACCCCTTTGTGCGGCATTACTATCTAAATCTCACTATTAATTTTTTCTCGTCTCTTTTGTTTCATTTTTATTTTAGCCAGTTCTCGCATATCTACAGTAGAGTCACTCTCATCAACTATTTCAACACCTAAAATAGTTTCAACACAATCCTCTAAGGTAATAATTCCTTCTGTCTGATCGTAATTATCAATAACTAGAAACATGTGATCTTTTTTAGAGATAAAAAGGTCTAATGCTTTACTAACAGGAACATTTTCATTTATAGAAAATATATCTTTTTTAATCGATCCTACCTTTACGCTATCATCTTTAAGTGCCTGCTTAAAGATTTTTTTCGTCATAACGATTCCAACAACTTCGTCTATTGCTCCATGATACACTGGAATACGAGAAAACTTAAATATTTCATCTTTTGTTTCAATGATCTCCTTAATACTCATATTCTCATCAAGTGCAAATACAACACTTCTTGGTGTTGAGACTTCGCCAACTTTTATTTTATTAAGGTTTAAAATATTTTCTATAAAGTCTGATTCTTTTTCATCAATAACACCATCATCTTCACTAAGAAGCATACTATGCAAAAGTTCCTCTTTTGTTAGGCTGTTTGAATCTTCTTTTCCTTTTGAAATCCTGTTTGTAACAAAAAGCGTAGATAAAATTATTGGATATGTTATAAATATAAATATTCTGATAATCTGAGTTGACAATGGAGCCAACTGTTTCCAATAAATCGCACCTATTGTTTTAGGAATAATTTCTGATAAAAACAATATAGCAAATGTTAGAATTATTGACACGTAAACAACTGCTTCATTACCAAAAAGTATAGCCGCTTGAGCACCAACAGCAGCAGCTCCCAATGTATTTGCAATTGTATTTAAAATTAAGATTGAAGCAATTGATTTGTTTATATTTTGTTTATGTTGTCTTAAAAAGGCCCCGACTTTTGGTTTATCTTTTTCCAATACCGAGACATAAGACATATTGACTGACAAAAGTACCGACTCTAAAACTGAACATAAGAATGAAACACTAACTGATAAAACGAAAAATAGAATTAATAAATCCATTTATTTATAAATATCCTTTATAATAATATATATGTTGCTAGACCTAAAAAACTAAAAAAGCCTACAACATCTGTTACGGTTGTTAATATAACTGTACTTCCGATAGCTGGATCAATATCCATTCTCTTTAAAAATAGAGGTACTGTCGCACCAAAAAACCCAGCAGCTAAAAGATTAATAAGCATACTTAGCGCAATTACTACTCCAAGCATAGCCATATCAAACCACAGAGCAGCTACTATTCCCATGATTATAGCAAATAATATACCGTTACCAAGGGAGAGAGCTACCTCTTTTTTTATAATCCTCATCGCATCGCCTTGAGAAATATCTCCAAGTGCCAGCTGTCTTACAACAACCGTTAAGCTTTGCGTTCCAGCATTTCCACCCATAGAAGCAACTATTGGCATAAGCACAGCAAGAGCAACCATACTCTCTAAAGTATCAGAGAACAGAGCAATAACAAAAGAAGCAGCAATTGCTGTAAATAAATTTAGAGATAGCCAAGTGGCACGCTTACGTCCAGCATTTAATATCTCATCATCTTCTTCGGCATCGTCATCAACACCAGCAAGGTTATACATTTGCTCTGTTGCATGTTCGTTGATAATATCATAGATATCATCTGATGTAATACGACCTAGTAAAACACCATATCTATTTATAATCGGCATAACCGGGAGGTCATACTCTTTAAAAGTGTGTACTACATCTCTTATGTCATCCCTGTCTCCCGCCATTTTTGGTTCAAAACTATCATCACTGCCTTCTATATTTTCCATTAATGTTTTAGAAAAATCAAATATAAGTAAATCGTCTAGTCCGACTGTATATCGTAATTTATTATCCTCATTTGTTATAAAAAGATTTTGAACATTTTCAAGCTTATTTTCCTTTCTAAGGCGAGCAAATCTTTTTATAACATCTTGAACAATTTCACTTCTTAATGCAGTAAAGACTTCAAACTGCATGTAAGCACCAGCTTCATCTTCTTTATAGTTTTGAAGTCTGGTTATTTCTACTTGAGATTCTTCGTCAAGAGTTTCAAAAACCTGAGATGCTACATCCTCATTAACCTCTTCAAGTTCTTGCATAAACTCTAACTGGTCATCTGATTCTAGCTCTGCTACTGCATGAGAGAGTTCATCTACACTTAGAGACTCAACAACATCATCAAAGTATCTATCTGGAAGAGCAAGAGCAACATCACCAACAAGATTTTTAGGAACTAGTTTTATAGCATCAGTAAATTCGCTATCATCTAGCTGCTTTAAAATCTTAGCAATATCGGAAGGGTGAATCTCACTAAGTTCGTGAGAATTTAAATACTCTTTTAACTTGTTCATATATCGGAATTATACCCTATATTGTTGATACATATTTTTAAAAAAGTTGTAAACAAAATTATTTAACTAAAAATCAATAAAAAGAACTAGACATGCTAAAAAATATTATTAAATTTATATAGTGATTATAAATTTAAGATATACTTATGTTATTAGTATTAAGGAAAAAGATGAGAGCATTTGTAAATGAGTATGAATCTAACTCATGTGTAGGTAATACTAAAGAGTTGATGGAATCAATATATAAACAACAGACTGGAATAACAATAGATACTACTTATATTCCAGATATTCCTGTTGGACTTGGAAAAATGAAATATAATAATTTCTTTGAAAGTCTCAATTCTGTCGTTGCAACTGTTCTAGATAAATCAAATTTAGAAAATTTTAATGATACGCTACTCATTGTTGGATCTTCTGTAGGTGGAATGCAAGAGAGTGAACAGCACTACTTTAAAGATAAAAATTATAAAAATATAGATACTTCTCGTCATGCTATTAGTGTTATCTCAGACTCTTTAGAAAAAGAGTTTAACTTCTGTGATAGTCGTTCGATTTCAACTGCATGTACATCAAGTGCAAATGCTCTATTGTTGGCAAAAAGACTTATAAATATCGGTGCTTATAAAAACATCTTAGTTGTAGGTGCTGATGCTCTGTGTTATACAACTGTATGTGGTTTTTATGCGCTAAGCGTACTATCTTCAAATGTATGTACTCCTTTTAATAAAAATAGAGAAGGTATGAATGTAGCCGAAGCAGTAGGAGCACTTTTAGTCCAAGATGTACAAACATGTGACTCTATTGAACTTGTTGGTGTTGGTGCTAGTAGCGATGCTTATCATATGACAAATCCAGATCCAGAAGCAAATGGGGCTATAGCATCAATGAGTAAAGCTTTAAAAGATGCTAACTTAGATGCAAAAGACATAGACTATGTAAACGCACATGGTACTGGAACAATGGCAAATGATACAGTAGAGGGTTTAGGTATTGAAAAACTCTTTAATGATGTTTATGTAAGCTCTACAAAGGCAATAACAGGACATACATTAGGGGCTGCAGCTGCTCTTGAGGCTATTATCTCTTGTGAGGTTATTAAGCAGGGGATTATTCCATCACAGACAAATTTAACAGATGCTCAAAACAAAAATATAAATATTCCAAATGAAAATATTAAACAAGATGTAAAGTATGTTATCAGTAACTCATTTGCATTTGGTGGAAATAACACATCACTTATCTTTGGAGGATTAAACTAATGTCAAAAAAAGTAGCAGTTACTATAATCAGTGCTTCAAAAATATATGCACCTCAAAAAATAGAAGACTTAGAAGAGAAACGCATAGTTCCAAAGATGATAATAAGACGACGTTTAACTAGAAATGCAAAGATTATGCTCTACCTAGCAGATAAGTGTTCATTTACTGGTGGTAAAATTGTGTATGCTTCTGCGTTTGGCGAACTACAATCTACTGTTGGCATCACCGATTCCATCGTAAATCAAACGCAGATAAGCCCTACTCTTTTTCAAAATAGTGTTTATAACTCTGCACCATCTTACTTCTCACTTTTAAATGAAGATAAGGATGAGATTATTACTATCTCATCAG
Source organism: Sulfurimonas sp. (assembly GCA_027858865.1). Taxonomy (GTDB): domain Bacteria; phylum Campylobacterota; class Campylobacteria; order Campylobacterales; family Sulfurimonadaceae; genus Sulfurimonas. The sequence continues at coordinate 10,658 of JAQIBW010000333.1, forward strand.
GTATGAAAAGCTCCCTTGATGCTTTAAAAACTGCTGCATTACAAGCATTTATCTCAAATGAAAAAGTTTTATGTGTAGCTACTGAGTGTTTAGACATAAAAAATATACAAGAGGTAAACAACTGTACAACTTATCTTGAATCTGGAGCAGGTGTAGTCCTTGAAATAGCTCAAGATGAGAGTGGTGCTGTTGAGATAGATGAGTCAAACGAAGAGGGATTAATTGACTCTTTATCTGACTTAGTAAGAGTAGTGAAAATGAGTGAAAATGGTATAAAAAAGATCTTTATTAACTTATAGATTTAAGATTTTGTGGGGCTTATAAAGCCTCACAAACCATTAGTGTATGTCCAAATCCTAAACCGTTAATTTCTTCAACAACTTTAAGTCCAGCTTCCTCAGCAAATTTTTTAAATTCACTTGCTCTATACATTTTACTCGTACCATTTGCCATTGTACTAAAGTAAGGAGACGTATTTATAAGACAGTATGCACCTATCTCATGGCTCTGTCTATCCCAAAATGGCTCAACAATATAAACCTTTCCATCATCTTTAAGTGCAGTTTTTGCACGTTTAAGAAGGTTGACAATATCTGATGGAGGAAAACAGTCTAAGAACTGACTCATCCAAACACCATCTACCTCAGATGGGAATGGTTTTGAGTGATCTAGTAGGTCCAGAGGGTAGCCTTTAACTCTATCTTTAACTCCGGCTTCTTCTGCGTTTACATATGCAACATCTATTTGAGCTTTGTGATCTAAAATAGTTACTGTTGTATCTGGAGAAGCACTTGTAAGTGCAATAGACCATTTTCCAGTATTTCCCCCAACATCAAGAAGGTTTTTAATCCCACGTTTACTAATAATCTCAACTAAAGACTTAAACGCAGCATCAGAGTAGAAGTGATCAAAACCAAACCAACTATCTTGAGCTTTTTGTGGTAGCTTTGTTAAGATAGGATATATAGTCTCTTCTGTTTTTGAAAATATATGATGTAAGCCTGCAGGTTTCCCTTCTTTAAGAGCTTCATCAAGGTAAAAAAGTCCCTCATAATTTACATCATGGTTATAGCTAAGGTTTGCTTTTGTCATCTCGTCATTTTCTAAAAAATATCCTATTCTTGTGATAGTATATTTTTCATCTTCAAAATTGAGTGCTCCCATACTAAACCCAGACTCACACAAAACTTGTGCAGCATAGACTGTAATATCACATTCTTTTGATATTTCCTCAATACTTAAAGGCTTTTTTTTTGTTTGAAGTAAGTTAAAAATTCCCCAATCACGAAGTAGTCTAGCACACTGAAATACTACAGGTGCAAAGGCTATTTTTTGGGCTTCAAGGAGGGCTTGCTCCCCCGAGATTTCTTTTGTATTGAACATTGTAATCCTTGGCGATTATTTAGTTGTTGACTCGTCTGAAATAACTTTACCTTTGTTAAATGAAACAACAAATGTAGTCCATCTGTTTTTCCAATATACCCATGTATCCGTTTTTAAGTCCGGTGTACGATGTTGTGGTGGTGTACCAAGAGATAATAAAACAGCACTTTTACTCATACCTTTAACTAAACCAGCAGATTCAATAGCTTTTTGTTCTGCCTTAGAAAATTGTGAAAGATTTACTTTTTTTGTTGAGAAGTATTTTGATGCAACATCAGAAATACCCATTCCTGAGTACTTTGCAATATTTCTCAAAGTGATTTTTTGACCTTCATATAAAAATGTAAGCTGTTTTGCATTTACATCTTGCATCGTAACTAAAGAGTTTACTGGAATCAAAGTACCGATTTGGTAGTTTGTTGTATCAATAATTTTACTAGATCTAGATACATTGTAATGCATATTAGATTGTGTATACATTTTTGATTTATCTTGAAAAGTTTTTGTAACCTCTGGAGTTAGTTTCGCTGCTCCACATCCACTCATTAAAAAACTTAAACCTATTGTAGCCATTAACATACTTAAATGTTTTATCATCGTTTATCCTTATGAATTATATGCATGAATTATATCATAATAGAATATTAATAGTGAGTTAAAAGATTTAATTTAACTACTTAAAAGTATTATAAAAGTATAATAAGAACAAAATTTATAAAGTAAAAAGATAAAAATGAAAAAAGTATTAGTTGTTTATTATTCACAGACAGGGCAACTGGAGAGTGTTTTAAAAAGTTTCACCTCAAAACTAGGTGATGAAGAGATAAAAGTTGATATGCGCCCTATACAACTTAAAGTGAAATATCCGTTTCCATGGCCATTTTATACATTTTTTGATGAATTTCCAGAAGCTGTTCAGATGGACGGTTGTGAGATAGAAGAGCTTAAAGAGCTAGAAGAAGATTATGCTTTAATCATTTTAGGATATACAGTTTGGTATATGTCCCCTTCAATTCCTATAACTGCTTTTATGCAATCACAACAAGCAAAGAAAATATTTAAAAATAAACCTGTGGTAACTGTTGTAGCTTGTCGTGACATGTGGGTACTAGCACAAGAAAAAGTGAAAGTTCTACTTAATAGTCTTGATTCAAGAGTCATAGATCATGTAGCTCTTACAGATCAGAGTGGTTCAGTTTTAAGTCTTGTAACTTTACCTATGTGGATGTTAACAGGAAATAAAAAGTTTTTCAGTGCATTACCACAGGCTGGTATTACTCAAGAAAATATTGATAACTGTACAAGATTTGGTGAACGCCTAAATAGTTCTCTTAAGCAAGATAAAGAGAAAGAATCAGGGGCAATGTTGAAAAACTTAGCTGCAGTAAGTGTAAATGCAAAACTTATAGCAACTGAAAAAATTGCTAATAGAAGTTTTTTAGTCTGGACACAACTTATTAAGTGGTCTGGTAAAAAATATTCATTTGGTAGAAAAGTAACTATAACAATCTATTTTGTGTTTTTGGTACTTTTATTATTGACTGTTGTTCCATTAAATATTTTGGCACGAAAAATTTTAAATATTTTTCAAAAAGAAAAGTTACAAGCTATGGAAGAGAAATATGAACTTCCAAGTGGTAAATAAAGCGGAGATAATATGAGAAATGTATATATAAACAAAATAGCAGCTTTTTTACCAAATGAAGCAGTTGACAATACAAACATTGAAAAAGTCTTAGGACAGGTTGGTGAAAGACCTTCTCGTGCAAAAAGAATTATCCTACGTTCAAATAAGATAGAAACTAGATACTATGCAATAGATCCCAAAACACATCAAATTACACATACAAATGCAGAGCTAACTGCAAATGCAATTAAAAAACTTGAAGCTGATGGTCTTGACCTAAATAGTGTTGATTTACTCTCTTGTGGAACAAGCATGCCTGATCAACTTATGCCAAACCATGCAAGTATGGTACATGGTGAGTTAGCTTGTGACCCTCTAGAAGTTGTCTCTACAGCTGGAATCTGTCTGAGTGGAGTAACTGCTTTAAAGTACGCATTCACAGCAGTAAAATCTGGTGAAGCAGAGATTGCAGTTGCTACTGGTAGTGAAAATGCATCGGCAATTATGAGAGCAGAAAACTTTGCTCCTGAGATTGAGGCTAAAGTAGACAACCTTGAGAAGCATCAAGAAATAGCGTTTGAAAAAGATTTCTTAAGATGGATGCTAAGTGATGGAGCAGGTGCTATTGCTTTGAGTGCAAAGCCAAATACAGACTCTCTCTCTCTTAAAATAGACAAAATTTTTTCAACTTCATATGCGAATATTTTAGATACTTGTATGTATGCTGGAAGCGAAAAACAAGAAGATGGCTCTCTAAGAGGCTGGAGAACTTACTCTCCACAAGAGTGGTTGAGTAAGTCCATTTTTGCTGTAAAACAAGATGTAAAACTTCTTAACGAAAATGTAATGGAATACACCGTTGCGCAAGCACTTATTACGATGCTTGGGAAAAATATGTTTGACCCTAAAGAGATAGACTGGTTCTTACCTCACTACTCATCTGTTTTTTTTAGAGATATAGTTTATGAAAAAATGCTAAAAGCAGGTTGTGATATTCCTCAAGATAAATGGTTCACAAACCTTTCATATAAAGGTAACACAGGTTCTGCATCTATCTATATCATGATTGAAGAATTGCTCAATAATGGAAAAGTTAAAAAAGGGGAAAAGGTTCTCTGTTATATTCCAGAAAGTGGTAGATTTTCTACTGCATTTATGCTTTTAGAGGCTGTTTAGTATGGATATTAATAGCGTTCCTCAAGATGATAGTTCAACATATGCAAAGAACAAAAAAGCGATATACGCGAAAGATGAAGATGGCAGCGTAAAGGTTGTCGGGTCTAGCGGTTGGAACGTAGAAGAGACAGTTACAAAACAAGCCTTAGAAAATCTGCTTGAACATGAAGCCGAAGCATACTGTGAAGTTAAAAAAGGACTCAAATCACCTCTGTACTACTATATGTATTCAATTAGAATGGATTTACAGGTTTTATCTGAATCCACAGGTTTTTTTAAATGGACTATAAACAGAGACTTTAAACCTGAAGTCTTTGCTAAAATAAATGAAAAACGTTTAGCTGTTTATGCTGAAGCCATGGGTATAACAAGTGAAAACTTAAAAGTACTGCAAGAGAGTAATTATGAGTGTACCTGAGTTTAAACATACCCATTCTGCACATTGTGAGAGTGGTGTAATGTCATCAATGTTAAGACATTATGGTCTTAACCTTAGTGAACCTATGGTTTTTGGTCTTGCTAGTGCACTCACTTTTGCTTACCTTCCTTTTTTAAAAATGGGAGGAATGCCACTTGTTGCATATAGAAGTATGCCAAAGTCAATTATTAAAAATATTCAAAAAAATTTAAATGTAAAGATGAAACTTGAAACATTTTCAAGTAAGGAAAAAGGCGAAGCTAGGCTTGATGAGTTACTCTCAGAGGGAAAAATAGTTGGTGCTCAATCATCTGTCTATTGGCTTCCTTATTTTCCTGAGGAGATGCGTTTTCACTTCAATGCACATAACCTTTTAGTCTTTAAAAAAGATGGAGATACATACGATGTAAGTGATCCAGTTTTTGAGTTTACTCAAAAGTGTGACAAAGCTTCTCTTACAAAAGCAAGATTTGTAAAAGGTGTTATGGCTCCGAAAGGTCTTCTTTACTATCCTACAAGTGTTCCAACAGAGATAGACTTAAAGCCTGTCATTGTAAAAAGCATCAAAAAAGTTGCAAAATCAATGCTAAATACTCCTGTACCAATCGCTGGGTTAAAGGGAATTAAGTACTTAGCAAAAGCAATCCGTAAACTAGGTAAAAAAGATAAACGCTATTCAAAACTATTTCTTGGACATATCGTAAGAATGCAAGAAGAAATAGGAACTGGTGGTGCTGGTTTTAGATACCTTTACGCTTCTTTTTTACAAGAGTCTAGTCTTGCATTTGATAGCGATGCAACACTTGTTGAAGCTTCTGAAATGTTTTTAAAAGTTGGTGATGAGTTTAGAGAGTTTGCACTTATAATTGCAAAATCAGTGAAATCTAAAAAAGAGATAGATTATGAAAAAATCGCTAATAAATTAGACTCCATAGCTGATGAAGAAAAAAAAGTTTATCAAAAGCTATTAGAATTTTGCGCAAAACATTAAATGATAAAAATAAAGAACCTCAGTAAATCTTATGGAGAGAAAAAAGCTCTCGATAACTTGTCACTAGAAATACAAGAGGGATCTATTTTTGGACTACTTGGTGTCAACGGTGCAGGGAAAACAACACTTCTTTCAATCTTAAATGGCATCATAACGCAAGATAGTGGCACGATAGAGTTCTTTGGTTTAGATGCAAAAAAAGATATTAAAAAAGTAAAAAGCCTCAGCTCAATCATACCTCAACATCTTGCATTTTATGAAGAACTTAGCGTAAAAGAAAATTTAGATTTTTTTGCAAAAGTACAAAATGCAAAGCAAGAACATTATGATAAAGCTATAGAAGTAAACTCTCTTGAAAAAATCCTTTCACAAAAAGCATCAACTCTCTCAGGTGGACAAAAAAGAAGACTCAACATTGCCATAGGACTTTTAAATAATCCCAAAGTTATATATTTTGACGAGCCAACAGTTGGGATAGACCCAAAGAGTAGAAATGAGATTCTTGATTCCATAAAAGAGTATAAAAATTTTGGTATTACAGTTGTGTACACCAGTCACTATATGAATGAAATAGAAAAAATTTGTGATGAAGTAGCGATTATAAGCCAAGGAAAACTTATAGAACAAGATAGAGTTGAGAATCTTATTACAAATAGAAGTAGTGAGAGTATAAGTATTGAAGTCATCTACTCAGATAACTTAGAATCACTAGGATTAAATGTTATTAACGAAACTACTATACAGACAAAAGAGTCAGAACTTTTTGCTACTTTAGAGCTTTGTAAAAAACATAATATCTCTATAAAACAGATTAATTATGGTTCTACAAACTTAGAAAAATATTTTTTAAAGATTACGGGTGATTGTGATGTTTAAAGCGATGATAAAAAAAGAGTTTTTACTTGTTTTTAGAGATAGACATGCACTCTTAGCACTCTTTGTAATGCCTGCAATTTTTATACTGATTATGTCAGTTGCAATGAGGGATCAGTTTACAAGCGACAGCATAGTATTTACTCTTTATGTGCATGATACAGATAAAAGTAAAATGAGCAAAGATATTTTGGCAAATATACAAGCAGATAAAAAATTCCATCTCATAAAAGATAAACACTCAGCACAGTTTATAGTGAAAATTCCAAAACGTTATGAAAAAAAACCAAACGCTAAAGTAAGAATTGATGTAAGAGACTCTATAAAAAGTGATCAGATAGAAGTATTTAAAGCTATGCTACTTGAACATATTTTAAATGCAAGACTTGAGAGTATGGCGAGAAATATTGAAGATAAATCTCCCAAGGCAGCAAAGACTCTCTCTAATTTAGAAATCTCAGTTGATTCTATTTATAAGGTACGCTACAACAGCTCTATACATATACCAAATTCAACACAGCAGAGCGTTCCTGCATGGATAGTATTTGGTATGTTTTTTATCATCATTCCTATGTCAACTATTTATGTCAATGAGCGAAAACAAAATACACTTGCTCGTTTAAATTCTATGAATGTTCCTGTCCTTGCTATGAGTATCTCAAAAAGTATTCCTTATCTTGTTATAAATCAACTTCAGGTTTTAATAATGCTTGGTGTTGGGATGTATATAGTACCTCTTTTTGACACACCAGCTTTAGTTATCAATGGTTCACTTCTTGCACTTGGTGCTGTCTCTATTGCATTAAGTATTGCAGCTGTTGGTATCTCTTCTTTGATTGCTGTAAGTGCTAAATCTAGTGAACAAGCAACGACAATAGGCGGAATTTTAAACATACTACTTGGAGCGATAGGTGGTGTTATGGTACCTAAGTTTATCATGCCTCCTGTAATGCAGAAATTAGCGGAAATTTCTCCAATGTCATGGGGACTTGATGGTTTTTTAGATATCTTTTTAAAATCAGCAAACTTTAGTATGGTATTAAATAATGTTCTTATGCTTATTTCATTTGGTATAATTTGCTTAATGCTATCTATATTAATATTACGAATTAAAATAAATAAAGGTCTTTAAGTGGATATAGAAAAATTAAAATATGAATTAAAAAAAATGATTATTGAAGAGTGTGAAAAAGAGGATATTTTGCCTGAAGACATAGCTGATGATGTTGAACTCTTTTCAGATAAAAGTGGTTTAGAATTAGACTCATTAGATGCCTTACAAATATCAATGGGACTGCAAAATAAGTTTGGTATTAGACTCGGTGACTCTAAGGAATTTAGAAGAGTTGTAACTACTATTGATAATTTAGTAGTTTACATAAACGAGAATAATGCATAGTGTAAATATATTAGACTACACTCTACGAAGTTCACAGGGAAATACCTTAGAGACACTAGAATCTATTAAAAATACTAATGTTGATATCTCACGTAAAGAGGTATCAACTCTTAGTGAAACTATTACAATTCCCTACTTTCTTTTTAAGGATAAAATCCAAGAAGATACTAATGAAATAAAACAGGCTATAAAAGAGCTTGTTGAAAGTATATCTACGAAGTTAACACCACAACAAAGAGCACAAACAGCTCTGCTTATTGGAACTTCACTTGTTGACCAAAATATAGTTCAAGCCGTTGAAGATAGTGTTTATGGGTATAAGAAAAAGCCTTATGCTTCACATAAAAGAAGTATTGATTCTTTTGCAAGTGAAATATCAAAAGAGTTAGAACTTAACCCTTTTACTATGACTATAAGTACAGCGTGTACCTCAAGCATAAACGCGGTCTTAGAAGCTCGAAATCTTATAAATAGTGGCGTTGTAGAGTACGCTATTGTCATTGGTGTTGAGATATTTTCACAGATGATGAGTGATGGTTTCAGTTCTATGAAACTACTATCTAGTAGTCTTCAAAGACCCTTTGATGTAACAAGAGATGGATTGGTATTAGGTGAGGCTATTGCTGGAGTCCTCATTGGTAAAGATAGTTCAAAGTGGTCACTAAAAGGTGGTTACTCAAACTGTAATTCTTTAAATATCACCTCGGTAAGTCCTAGTGGTAAAGAGTATGCAGAGGTTATGAATAAGGCAATGAGTCTTGCTGATGTAGCTGTAGAAGATATTACAATGCTTAAAGCTCATGCAACAAGTACACATACAAATGATATGTCAGAAATAAATGCTATCAAAAAAGTATTTGCATCTGATCTGACTTTTAGTGTACTCAAGCCTTATGTTGGTCATACTCTTGGAGCATGTGGTGTTTTAGAGTTAGCTATATTTATGTCTTGTATAGATGATGGTTTTATTCCTAAAACACTTAACCACAAAGAGTCAATCATAAAAGAGTACACACCACTTCAAGAGCATAAAGAGTGCAAGTCTGGAGTTTTCATGTTAAACTATTTTGGTTTTGGTGGTAACAATACTTCTGTAATTATTCAAAAAGAGTCTTTATGAAACTATATGTAAAAGCCTTAAGCTCTTATAGAGGGGATGTAGATGCTTCTACAATTAAAAAAGAGCTAAAGAGTAAGTATAAACTTGATACACGCCGACAAGACACTTTTATACATTTAGCCGTATATGGTGCTCAGTTGTTAAAAGATGAAATAGCTATTGATTGTTGTGATGAACTCTACATAACAAGTGGCGTTGGTAATATTGACGTTTTACAAAAAACTAACAAATATGTATATCATGAAAAAGATTTTATTAAACCTTTTGATTTTATCAATATGTTAGGAAATACCACTAGTTATTATGTTGCAAACTCTTTAGGTATACAAGATAAAAATACTTTCCAGATTTCAAATAATTTTACTTTTATAAATACACTTATTTCAATTTTTGCATCATTAAGTGTCTCTAAAAATGAAGCTATATTAGGTTCAGTTGACTTATGTACAAATCCAAAAGAAGTGATTAAAAGAGTCTTAGGTCTAGATGAAGAGGTAGATGTGATTAGTAGTGTTAATTATCAAAAAATTTCACTCTCTTGTTCTGATGCTATTGGTGAAATTGAGTTTGATGCAAAGATATACTCTTTAGACGAGGTGCAAAAATTTCTAAAAAGTACAGATTTAGAAGTAATGGCATCTCTAAGATGTAAAGATTTAGAGTGTTCAAAAGATAGTCAGTTTTTTGAGACAATGCCCAGCTTTTATCTGAACAAAACTCTCAAAAAGAAAGGAAGTTTAATCTATATAGACTGTTTTGAAAATAGTTATAAAATAATAAAAATCATTAGTTTAGTATAGCTTAACCAAAATTTTAATATAATCTTAAATTGAATTACACAGGAGTAATTATGAAAGAAGTAGATGTATTTATCATAGGGGCAGGTCCTGCTGGGTCTATCGCTGGTGCAAAACTGGTACAAGACGGTTTTAGTGTTAAGGTTGTTGATAAGCTAAAAATGCCAAGATTTGTGATAGGGGAATCTCTTCTTCCAAGATGTAATGAACTTTTAGAAGATGCAAATATGCTTAATGTTATTCAAGAAGCAGGTTTTCAGTTTAAGGGTGGAGTAGCGTTTAAAAGTGATAAAGGTGACTTTAGTGCACTTGACTTCTCAAAAAATTTAGGTCAGAAATGGGGAAGCTCTTTTCAGGTTAAACGCGAAGTTTTTGACAAACTTCTCATAGATGATGCTCAGAAAAAAGGCTGTGATGTTGAGTACGAAGTAGAAGTTGTAGCTTATGATGAAAATGAAAATATCATTACAGTTAAAAACTTAGATGGTAGTGAAGACACTTATAAGGCTAAGAAAGTTTTAGATGCTTCAGGATATGGTCGTGTTCTACCGCGTTTACTAAACTTAGAAGCTGCTTCTCATCTTGCCCTTCGTCGCGCAACTTTTGCACGTGTAGATAAAGATAAACGCCCAGAAGGTGAACAAAATGGTTATATCTTTGTAGATATAGTTGGTGATAATGAAGCTTGGATTTGGAATATTCCATTTTCAGATGGAACTACTTCTGTTGGTGTAGTGTGTACTGAGGAGTACTTTACTAAGTTAAATATGAGTGATGATGAGTTTTGGAAACACATTATTTTCAACAATCCATCGGCATCAAAAAGATATGCTGATTCTAAATTAATAGTAGATGTAAACTCTCTAAGTGGATACTCTTCAGCAGTTACAAAACTTTATGACAAAAATTTTATCTTAACAGGAAACGCATCAGAATTCCTAGACCCAGTTTTCTCTTCTGGTGTAACACTTGCATTAGAATCAGGGTCAAAAGCAGCTGAACTAACTTCAAGAGAGTTAAAAGGTGAAACAGTTGATTATAAAGTAGAATATGAAGATTATATGATGCTTGGTATAGATGTATTTAGAGACTATGTAAATGCTTGGTATGATGGATCATTACAAACTATACTTTTCTCAGAGAAGAAAAATCCTGAAATCACGAAAAAAATTGTATCTATTTTAAGTGGTTATGTTTGGGATAAAGAAAATAGTTTTGTTACTTCTTCAAAATATGCTCTTGAAAAAACATACGAGATTCTTAAGTAATGATTCTAAAAGTTTTTCTTTCTCTACTTTTTGCAAGCTCCGTGTTTGCGCAGAGTTATAACTTTACAGAACTGAGATATAGCGATGCTATAGATCGATATACGCAGTTAGAGGGAAAGATAAGCTTTCACAAAGATGGGCTGAATATTTCATATCCAAAGAGTGCTAGAGAACTTAACTACAAAGATGACACCCTAGTCTATTATGAAAATGGCAAAAAAGTATCACTTCCTGATATGCAAGTTAGTAAAATGATACAGTATTTTAACATCCTCTCACTACTTCACAATGGTGATGAAAGTGAATTAGCAGATATGTTTGAAATAGAAAATCAAGCTAATAAAAAAATATTAAAACCGCTTGGTGCTATAAAGAACTACATAAACTATATCGAACTTCGTAAAGAAGATACTAGACTTCAATACATAAAACTTTTTTTAAAAAATAACGACACTATAAGTATCAATATTAATGATTAAATACGCTAATTTTATAATACTATTTATTCTTTTAAGTGTAGGTCTCCTACTCAAAGACAATATCCATATATCTACAAATCTACTCTCTCTATTTGCGACAAAAGAGAGTGTTGAGAAACTCAACATCGCTAATAATTTGGGTTACTCTAAAGAGATGCTAATAGCAGTCAAAGGCTTTGACAAAAGAGCTAAAGAAGAAGTTCGTCAAATCTCTAAAGAACTCAAAAAACTCAAATACATCAACTTTGTGCAATCAAGTATAGTACCAACACAGGAAATACAAGAGTATTATAAAAAATACTACCCAATACTTGCTACATTTGATGATGCAAACATCACACAAGAGCAGGTTTCACAAAAGCTACAAGCACTTTATGATGCACAACTTTCTAGTGTTTTTTACTCAAGTATAAATAAAAACGACCCCTTATCTCTTTTTGAGTTACAAAATATTAAACGAACAGGTATATCAAATAAAGGTGAGTTCATTGCATTAGGCGAGTATGGACTATTGGTCCGTGTGATGACAGATATCTCACCATCACAAATGAATGAGGCTAAAGAGCTATATAGGGATGTGCATACTCTATTGAGTAAGTACCCAGAAGTAGTGGCTTTTGCACCATTTTTTTATACAGTTGAAAACTCAACAAAAATTCAAGAAGATGTGCAGTGGATAATCATCTTATCTACAGTGGTTTTACTTCTGATTTATTATCTTCTTATAAAAAATATTAGACTTCTTTCTCAGACAGTTATAGCACTCTTTTCTTCAATGGTATTTGCAAGTTTAGTAAGTACAATGTTTATTGAAAATTTTAATATTTTATCTTTGGCGTTTGGAATGAGCTTAACAGCTGTAAGTATAGACTATTTGCTGCATTATCATTTTCATAACTTTTATGCGACATCTCAAAAGATTGACAAAAATGTACTCTATGGTTATCTCACAACCGTAATAGCATTTGGAATTTTCTCTTTTATTCCTATTCCTCTAATCGCTCAGATTAGCTCTTTTGCTGTTTTATCACTATCATTTGCTTATGTTCTTTTTACCTTTGTGTTTCCCCTTTTAGGTCTGAAAAAATATGAAGAAGTAAGAAAAGTAGAGTCTGAAAAACGAGAGAAAAAAGTTCCTGCACTTCTCTTTTTTGTACTCTCTTTAGCTCTGTTTACATACAGTGCATTTAACTTTAAACTCGATAGCAATATCAGAAATCTAGACTATCAAAATCTACACCTACTCAAAGCAGAAAAACTCTTTAAAAGTAATAGTGGAGCAAAAATGACTCCTGTCATTGTCCAAGCTTCAACACAAGAAAAATTGATAGAGGAATTACATGCACTAAAAATTCTACTACCTGATACATTCTCTTTAGCCACTTTTGTTAAAGATAAACAGAGTTGTAAAACAAGACAAGAAGAGTTAAAGACTTATGATTTTAAGAGACTAAATAGACTCATAAATGAAGAGGCATCAAAGATTGGTTTTAAAGATGCTTACTTTAAAGATGCTTATAGTTTTGTCTCTCCTTTAGCTTCTTGTGATGTAAAAGAGTTAGATGTTTTTAAAACTTATGGACTCTCTCTTTACCATGATGAAAATATATACTACACTATGGCACTTGTAAGTGATGTCAAAAAGATACAAAAGCTACCCTTTATCACTAATATCAACGTAAAAGAGATGTTTAATAAGTCTGCACAGAAGATGTACAGTGATCTTTTATACTTCGGTGCGATGGTTCTCATCATCATTTTTGTTTTACTTCTAGTTAGTGTAAGAGCACGATTTATCTATGCTATAAACTATATACTTTTTCCTTTAAGTTTTACGGTGGCTATTCTTGTGAGTCTAGATGCTATAAATATTATGCATCTCTTCTCTCTCATAATCCTTATAGCCATAGGAATTGACTACGGCATCTATATGAGCAACTCTAAGAAACCAAGTAACACAATGTTAGCGATTAAGTATTCACTTCTAAGCACTGTTGCTGCGTTTGGTGTACTTATTTTTAGTACTATTGTAGCTCTAAATTCTATTGGGGTTGTGATTACTTTAGGCTGTGGTGCAATATTTATACTAATTAAAGCGATGCGATGATTTTAGAATATATACATTTAAATGCAAGTAGAGAAATAATTGACCTAGAAAAAACTACATCTATCACTTCTGGGTGGGATTATATACAAACTAGTAACAAGTTAGATTTTATTAAGTCTTTTATACCTAAGTACTTAAGCTCTCAAAAGATTGTACTATTTGATGCAAATCATAAACAGCTACTAGACTTTTACAATAACAATAATATTAATAACTTAGTAGGTATAGATAAAGCAAACGAGTCTTCTAAAATACTCTTCTTTACATCAGGAAGTAGTGGTTTTCCAATCGGTGCTTTTAAGTCAAATGACAACTTACTTTTAGAAGTACAAAGCCTTAAAAAAGTTGTAGTTACCCGAGATATAAAAAGAGTAGTAGTAAGTGTTCCTTTTGTACATATTTATGGTATTTTAGCTGGATTATTACTTCCTATAGAGCTAGGAAATATTACCCTTGTTGTTAAAGAAGATTTCTTACCCTATGAGCTTTTAGAAGAGGCTCAAAAAGAAGATACTCTTGTTATCACTACTCCTGTTTTCATTAAGGCATTAGCAAAATTACCAGAAAGTAAAGACCTCTCTTGTTCACTGTTTGTATCTTCAACAGCTCCTCTATCTTTAGATGATGTAGCAAGTTTTGAAGATAAGTATTCATCGAGTGTTGTACAACTCTTTGGCTCAACTGAAACAGGAGGCATAGCTTATAAACGAGGACGTGGAGCTGAGTGGAACGCCTTATCTGGAGTAGAGATTGACAGTAGTGATGGCAAACTAAGCGTAACATCTCCTTTTATATCTAACTACCTTCTAAACACAGAAGTAATGGAGCTAAAACAGCCTTATATAACAGAAGATATAGTAGAGATACACAATAATACTTTTACCCTTATAGGTCGAAGTAACAAACTCATTAAGATTGCAGGTAAACGGATATCAGCTACTCAGATAGAAAATATTTTAGAAGAGATACCTGAAATAAACAGAGCTATTATTGAGCTAGTATACAAAAAAGAGTTACTCAGAAGTGAGCAAATTATCATTACTATTGAAGCAGTAAACAAGGTGGATAAACGGATAATAAAAGATAAAATAAGTCAATACTATGGTATTATAACAATACCATTTAATCTTAAATATGTAGATAAGATTAATTATTCAGCAATGGGTAAGAAAGTAATATTTAAATAAAAAAAGGACATAAAAATAATGATAAAAATTGATGAAGTAAAGACTAAAATAATTGAAGGCTTAAACCTTGAAGACATCTCCATAGAAGAGTTAGAAGACGATATGGCACTTTTTGGTGACGAAGGTTTAGGACTTGATTCTGTTGATGCTATTGAGTTAACACTTATTTTAGAAAAAGAGTTTGGTGTAAAAATTACAAATATGGCTGAAGCTGAAAATATATTTGCATCATCTTTGTCTTTAACTCAATACATAAATGATGAAAAAAATAGTTAAAAATAATGACTGAAATTAAACTTCCACACCTTGCACCGATAAAGTTTGCAAAGTTTACCCTAGATAAAGATGAAAAGAGTGCAAGAGTTCTTATAGAATTTGAGCAGATACCAACGCTTCCTATGTTGGTTGAAGCTGCTGCGCAGAGTAGTGCTTCTTTTAGAATAGATGATAAAGAGAATGCTTTTTTAGTAAGCTTAAAAGGTATAAATCTTTTACAAAAACCTACAAAGATGAGTCTTGTTGTGCATGCAAGAGATGAACATCGTCTTGATAAAATGAGATATGTTGGTTTTGACATTTTTGAAGATGAAGTAACTTGTGTGGCTAGTGGAACACTTGTAATCGCGGTTCAGTAAATGAAATATGACACTATTGTAATTGGTTCAGGAGCAGGAGGATTATCTTCTGCTTTATGTCTCGCAAGAGAAGGGCAAAAAGTACTTATTTTAGAACAGCACTATCTTGCTGGCGGCTGGTGTCATAGTTTTTCCAGTCATGGAAGTAAGTTTACTCCTGGCGTTCACTATATAGGTCTTCTTGCAGAGAACGAATCATCAAACAACTTATATAGAGGTCTTGGAATAGCTAATGACTTGACATTTTTTAGAATGAATCCAAAAGGCTATGAGCACTGTTGGATTGGTGAAGAGAGATTTGATATTCCTGCTGGATTTGATGCGTTTAAAGAAGCACTTATAAAGAGATTTCCTCACGAAAAAAAGGGTATAAATAGATACTTAAACACAGTTAGTGATGTAAGTAAACAGTTACAACTCATTCCAAAAATGAACGGATTTTGGGATAAAATCACAATTCCTTGGCGAACTCGTCACTTAGGAAAATATGGTCTATTCTCTCTTAAACGAGTTATTAACTGGCATGTGAAAGACCCCCTACTCCAAAAAATACTTAATGTTCAGTGTGGAGATCATGGTCTTCCTCCAGAACAAGCGAGTTTTCCTCTTCATGCTGCTGTAATGGAACACTACTTAAGTGGTGGTTACTATCCTAAGGGTGGTGGTGCTTCTATAGTAAATGCTATGATAAAAGCTATTGAAAGTAACGATGGTGAAATTCGCACAAAGCAGAGAGTAAAACAGATTTTACTTGATGATAGTGAGGAGAAGTCTGCTATTGGTGTTGAACTTACAAGTGGTGAAAAAATTTATGCTACAAATATTATCTCAAATGCAGATCCAAAAAAGACTTACCATGATTTAGTAGGAAAAGAGCATTTAAGTGAGCAGTTAAATGCGAAGCTCGAGAAGAGTAAATACTCATGTACATCTCTAATGCTTTTTTTAACAGTAGATATGGATGTCGAAGCGGCTGGACTTGACTCTGGTAATATCTGGATAATGCCAAATCGAGATATGGATGATGTTTATGCAGATATGATGCGTTCAGATATAGAAACTGGTGAGTATTTTTCAGGTCTTTTTATAAGCTGTACTACACTTAAAGACCCATCTAGTTTTGATGGTAAAAACCACACTCTTGAAGTCCTTACATACATCAACTATGATGCGTTTAGAGAGTTTGAAGATGAAGTAAAAAAACGCTCAGCAAAATACTTAGCATTTAAAGAAAAACTGATGGATAAGATGCTCAATACTCTAAACAGAGCCATTCCAAATATTAAAGAGTGTGTTGTTCATAAAGATTTAGGAACACCCTTAACAAATGAGTATTTCATCAACGCCACTGAGGGTAGCGTTTATGGTACTCAAAAAACTCTTAATCAAATAGGGCCTAATGCGTTTAGAGCTGTAAGTGAAGTGAAAAATCTTTACCTTTGTGGAGCAAGTATCTTAGCACATGGTGTAACTGGTGCTACTTACTCTGGTGTTGATACTGCGGCTAGAATCTTAGGTTGCAGACAAGAGGATTTAATTGAGCCAATAGAGGGTCAAAAATTGAAAATAATAGATATTAAAAAGGCTTAAAAATATGTTTGATGGTTTATATGAAGTTATCTCAAAAAATGAAGATGAAGCAGTGATAAAATTAACAGATAAAAAACATCCTATTTTTAAAGCGCACTTTCCAAGACATCCAATCCTACCAGGATTTATTCACTTTGAAATTGTTGCAGATGTTTTTAATCTTGAGATACAAAGTATTAAAAAAGCAAAATTTATGAGTCTTGTAACTCCCAAACAGACTTTAAAATATAAAAAAAATGCTAATAAATTTAGTGTTCTTTGTGAAGATAAAGAAGTAGCAAGTTTCAGTTTATGAACATAGCTATTGTTATACCGGTTTACAACTCTCCCTTTATAGATGAAGTAATAGAAGATGTTTTTAAATACGGCTATAAAGTGATAGTAGTTGATGATGGGTCTGAGCAAAAAGTCACTTCAGCACATAAAGAAATAGAAATACTAAGACATGAAAAAAATATGGGAAAAGGCGAGGCTATTTTAACTGGTGCTAAATGTGCAAAAAAATTAGGCTTTGAGGCTATTTTAACTTTTGATGGAGATAAACAGCATCTAAGTTCACAGATAGCTAAATTAATTTCCCACTATAAAGAGGGAAATATTGTTATTGGTAACCGTGACTTTAGCTCACAAACTGTACCAAATAGTTCAAAATTTGGACGTAAGTTTAGTAACTTTTGGGTCTTTTTAGAAACATTCAAATCACTTGGTGATACACAAAGTGGTTTTAGAATTTACCCAGTAAATATTTTAGAATTAAATATGCGAAATAGAAGATTTGATTTTGAAATAGAAGTTCTTGCCTTACATTCATATAGAAAGGGTGAAATTATTGATGTTGAAGTAGAGTGTTATTATCCTCCTAAGGATGAGAGAGTTTCTCATTTTGATAAGTTTCATGATAACTGGCGTTTAACGAAGGCACATACAAAACTAATGATACAAAGATATCTGTTATTAAGAGGAATTATATGGGTGTAAAACAGTATGGTAATGCCTTAGGTCATAAGGTAATATTGACTATATACAAGCTGTTAGGGTATAGATTTGTATCATTTATTTTAAATTTTGTTGCACTCTATTATGTACTATTTACACCCTCTGTTAAACAATCACTAGAGAGTTATTACAAACACTTAGGTAAAGAGCTGAGTTATAAAGCCTATTTTAAACATATTAAACTATTTTCACTATCAATTTTTGATAGATTTATATCAAGAAATAAAGCAGATGAGTTGTCATTTGAACGTGAAAATAGAGAAGCATTTTTAGCACTTCAAGAGGGCGGTATAGTTTTACTTTCACACATTGGTGGTTGGGCAACTGCTGGACATTCAATGAAAGCCGATATTCCACCTATGAATATTGTGATGCACGAGTCAACTAAAGGTGAAATTAGTGAATTTGAAAAATCTAAGCAACGCCAAAATGAGACAAATGTAAAAATAATAGATTTAAACCAAGGTGCTATAGCTGCAAATATTCAGATTGCCAATGCCCTTATGAATAAAGAAGTTGTCGCTATGATGGCAGACAGAGTAACAGACCCTAGAAAAGTAGTCTTAGTTGATTTTTTAGGCTCAAAGGTAGAAATAAATAAAAACCCATTTGATATAGCACATAGATTTAACAAACCACTTGTAGCTACATTTGTAGTTTTAACTAAAGAGAAGCATTATAAGTTAATATTTGAAAATATTAGTATAAATGAAAAGTCATTAGAAGAAATAGCACAAGAATATATGAATATTCTTACAAAAATCATAAAAATTTATCCTAATCAATGGTATAATTTTTACGATTTTTTTAATCCGAGGACAATAAATGTTAATAAACAATAGAGTGATTTCATACAAAAATTTCTTACACGATAGTAGTGTAAAACTAGACGATAGCAAAGAGTTTATAGATTTTATCAATGCAGGACACGATTTTCTTATTGAAAACATCTCTGCAGGACGTCCGATTTATGGTGTAACTACAGGCTATGGGGAAGCTGGTCAAAATTATGCAGCATTTGAAGAAGCACAAGAACTTCAAAAAAACCTTTACAGTTTTCATGGTTGTGGTGTTGGTACTTACCTAAGTGAAGAGGTTTCACGTATCATGGTGACCATTCGTATGATAAGTCTCTCTAAGGGTAAAAGTGGAATTAGTTATGACTTACTCAAACGTTTTGAGATTCTTCTTCAAAGAAAAATCTATCCAGTGATTCCTTCTCAAGGTTCAGTTGGAGCTAGTGGTGACTTAACACCCTTATCATATATCGCAGCTGTAATCGCTGGTGATAGAGAGTGTTATTACGAAGGTAAAATGAGAGATACTGCTGAGCTTTACAAAGAGTTAGGTATTGAGCCTTATGTATTTAAGCCAAAAGAAGCACTTGGTATCATGAATGGTACTGCTGCAATGAGTGCTATCGCTATAGATGCTATAGAAAAATTTGAGATTATTTTAGGCACTATGGAGTCTTTTGTTGCTTCTGTGTTTGAGCTTCTTTTAGGTGACATAACACCACTAGAGCCTTTTGTACACGATAGTAAACCTTTTGATGGACAGCGTACAACTGCTGCAAATATTTTAGCAAAATGTACTGGTTCAAAACTGACTCATGAAGCATTTGGTCGTTACGATCAGTTTCACCTTGAAGCAGAACAAAATATTCAAGACCGTTATTCTATTCGTTGTTCTCCACAAGTCTTAGGTGTAGTACATGACAACCTTACTTTAGCAAAAAAATGGATTGAGACTGAGATTAATGGGGTAAACGATAATCCACTAATTGATCACATTGGTAGAAAGATTTATACATCTGGAAACTTTTATGGTGGGTATGTCTGTCATGCTATGGATACTATGCGTATCTGTGTTGGTAATGTTGCAGATTTACTTGACAAAGAGTTTGGACTTTTAGTTGACCATAAATTTAACAAAGGTTTAGGTGAGTCTCTTAAACTAAACAAAAAATCAACACATCACGGTTTTAAAGCTATGCAGATTACACTTAGCTCATTAACTGCAGATGTTATTATGAATACAGTTCCAGCATCTCTCCATTCACGTCCTACTGAATCTTTTAACCAAGACAAAGTAAGTATGGGGACAACGGCTGCACTTCATTTTGCTAAACAGTTACCTGATTTAACAAATATGCTAAGTATTGGTATTATCGGTATGGCTCAGGCTGTTGATATACGTGGAAAATCTGAGTGTTCAGAATTTTTACAAAAAAATTATGACAAAGTTCGTGCAGAAGTTGATGCTTTAGAGTTTGACAGACGTATGGATATAGATATTAAAGTAGTTTACAAAATGATTCTTGCAGGTGATTTTGTATGAGTCTAAAAAAAGTTTTAGTAACTGGTGCGACTGGTGCTATAGGTGAAGCTTGTGCTAGATATTTTCATGATAATGGATACTTTGTATACCTAAACTATAGAAGTAATGAAACAAAAGCGAATGAAATTCATGCAGAGTTAGAGAACTCTGAAACTCTTTACTTTGACATCACTAAAAAAGATGAAGTAGCTTCAGCTGTAGAAAAATTAAATCTTGATGTACTTGTAAATAATGCTGGTATCACGAAAGATAATCTTTTCTTTTGGATGAAAGATGAAGAGTGGAGTGATGTAATAGACACTTCAGTAAATGGCACTTATTATGTAACAAAAGCGGTTCTTAAAAATATGATTGCAAACAAAAAAGGTGCAATTGTAAATGTTGCTTCTGTTTCGGGTCTTGTTGGAAATGCAGGACAAACAAACTACTCAGCAGCAAAAGGTGCAATGATAGCGTTTACTAAAGCACTATCAGCAGAAGTTGCTCGTTATAAGATTCGTGTAAACGCAGTAGCACCTGGACTAATAGAGTCTGAAATGACAAAAGATTTACCTCTTAAAGAGATGAAAAAAGGTATTCCTCTTCGTCGTGTTGGTGTTGCAAACGATGTAGCTGAGTGTGTCTTTTTCTTAGGTGATAAAGCATCTTATGTTACAGGCGATGTTATGAACATCAGTGGTGGAATGGTTCGATGAATATAGCGATAATAGGAGGAGGACTCAGTGGACTTTTATGTGCACTTATGCTCCAACGCAGAGGATATTCTCCTACTATTTATGAAAGACTTACTAAATTAGGTGGTGTTTTAGACTCTTTTAAAAGAAAAAAAATACTTTTTGACATAGGCTTTCACTATTCTGGTGCTTTAGCAAAAGATCAATACCTTTACAACTCTATGAATGAGTTAAACTTACTAGATAAGTTAAAATTAGAAAAGTACGAAGCTGCATTTGACACTCTGCACATAGATAATGAAACTTTTGAAGTTCCTCAAAGTTCAGTAAAATTTAAAGAACAACTTCAAAAGAGATTTTCTCTTGAGTCAGCAGCTATAGAAACTTTTTTTGAGAAGTGTTATGAATCTTCTACTATTAGCTCAAAACCAGAAGATTTTGTAAAAGTAGATTCTCGTAGTTTAAAAGATGTAATGAAAGATATAAAGGATGAAAAACTAAGAAAGGTTTTTCTTCATTTTACTATCTTTTATGCGACAGCTTTTTATGAAGATGCTTCTTTTGATTTTTATGCAAAAATCTTTATAAATATGCTTGATGGAACAAGAAAAATCGAAGGTGGTGGGGGAGCAATAATCTCAGCACTTAAAGATTCTCTCACAAGAACTACAATCAAAAAACGTAGTGAAGTTACAAAGATTTTTAAAGATGAGAATGGAATAAATGCACTTCTTTGTAAGGGTGAAAAAATCTCTTATGATGCCATCATCTCTACAGCTCATCCAAAAACAACACTTAAAATGTTTGAAGAGTTAGATAAAAAACAGACTAGATATAAGAGTCATGTTGATGACCTTGAAGAATCACCCTCTTTTTTCTCTATATTTTGTCTCATAGATGCAGAGATCAAATCAAACCTTTACTTTTACGAAGATGAGTTTATATCTGTTTTACCATCACGTATGCATGAAGGCAAAACAGTAGCTACAATTCTCGCAGGAAGTTACTATAGTGAGTATGAAAATCTTTCTAAAGATGCATACAAAAAGAAAAAAGAAAAAGAGTGTCAACATCATTTAAATAGAGTCAAAGAGTTATATGATTTTGGCGAGATTGAAGTTGTTGATAGCTCTACACCTTTGACAAAACAGCACTATTCTAATGGTAGTGAGGGGAGTATTTACGGTGTTTTATGTTCGGCTAAGCAGAAAAGTCTGTCTGTTTTAATGCCAAGAACAAGAGTGAAAAATCTATATTTTGCAGGTGAAAATATTATTGCACCTGGTTTGATTGGTGCTTTTTTAGGTGCTGAAATATTAATGAATTATTTTGAGGATAACAAATGAGAAGAGTAGTAATTACTGGTGTCGGATTAAACTCACCGCTTGGAAATTCGTATGATGAACTTTATGAGAGTCTAAAAGCAGAAAAATGTGGAATAGAATATGTCCCTGAATGGGAAATCATTAAAGACTTAGGTACGAAAGTAGCCGGTCGTGTTAAAAATGTAGACCTAAAAGCTATTCCAAGAAAATTTCGTCGTTCTATGGGTAGAGTTGCACAACTTGCGGCTGTATCTACTGGTGAAGCTATAGCTGATGCCAACCTAACTCAAGATATGCTTAGTTCTAAACGATGTGGTCTTGCGTTTGGCTCAACAATGGGTGGAAACGAAACAATGTTTGAGTATATGCCAGAAGTACAAGCGAAAATGAGCTTTCGTGGTCAAAACTCAATGGCATTTTTAAAAATGATGAGTCATACAGTTGCAGCAAACCTTGCACAAATGTTTGAAATTAAAGGTCGTAATATTCCAACTTGTTCAGCATGTACCTCTTCTTCTCAAGGTGTTGGTGCTGGTTACGAGAGTATAAAGTATGGTATGAGTGATATTATGGTTTGTGGTGGTGCTGAAGAGCATCATTATCTCTCTGCTGGTGTTTTTGATGTTATGGCTGCTGCTTCAACAAAACATGCAGATGAGCCACATCTTTCATCAAAACCTTTTGATGCATCACGTGATGGTCTTGTTGTAAGTGAAGGAAGTGGTGCACTTATTCTTGAAGAACTTGAACATGCTATTGCTCGTGGAGCGAAAATTTACGGTGAGATTATAGGTTATGGAACAAGTTGTGATGGTTCACACATTACTACTCCGTCAAAAGAGGGAATGCAACAGGTTATGGAAACATCTTTAGAAGATGCAAATTTAAAACCATCAGATATTGAGTACATTAATGCTCATGCAACTGCAACAGCTAGGGGTGATATTGCAGAGTCACATGCAACACACTCTCTTTTTGGTTCACAGACTCCAGTGAGTAGTACAAAAGGACACATGGGTCATCTTTTGGGTGGTTGTGGTGTTGTTGAGTCAGCTATTTGTCTTATTGCCCTCAACAAATCTTTACTACCAAAAACAATGAATTTTGAAACCTTAGATAAAGAGTGTGCTCCTATTAATGTTTTAAGCAAAAATGTCCAAAAAGATGTAAATATTGTTATGAGCAATAACTTCGCATTTGGCGGTATCAATACATCATTAATATTTAAGAAGTATCAAGCATAATGCTGGGCGATATTGTCTTTATAAACCCTCCCTATGAGCAAGTTGCTAAGGGTACTGATTATCTTAAACATATTACCAATAGATCACCATCTATTGGATTGTTGCTACTCGCTTCAAAAGCAAGAGAAATAGGCTATACTCCAGAGATAATAGAGAGTGATTTAGAAGGACTATCCCCAGAGGTTGTAGCACAAAGAGTGCTTGACAAAAACCCGAAATTTGTAGGGATTACACTTTTTACAGTAGGTGTTTTTAATGCCTCAATCATATCTAAAATTATAAAAGAAAAAAATCCTGATATTTTTATATTAGTTGGTGGACCACATATTTCTTCTATGGGTTATGAGACAATGCAACGTTTTCCTGAGTTTGATGTTTCTGTGATTCATGAAGGTGAGTTGATTTTAGAAAACTTACTTAGAAGTATTGAGAATGGTGACTCTTTAGAAGGGGTAAATGGTATTATGTATAGAGATGCTGATGGCTCTATTCGTAAAACTCTTCCACCACCAAACATAGATGATTTAGATTCCCTTCCTATTCCAGCATGGGATTTATTACCAAATTTTCCACATGGATATTTACCTGCAATTTATGATTATCCTCGTGCTCCAGTGGCTACATACTCAGCTTCAAGAGGCTGTCCTTTTCTTTGTGAATTTTGTGATACTTCTACATTTGGCGGAAAGATACGCTATAACTCTCCTCAACACGTACACAATGTTATGAGACACTTAAGTGAAAAGTATGGCGTGAAGCACTTACAGTTTGTAGATGACCTTTTTGTAGCTCATAATGCTAGAGTTGTTGAGTTTAGTAAACTTCTTATCAAAGATAAGATAGATATGACTTGGAGCTGTACAGCTAGGGTAAATACGGTTAAACCAGAGACCTTAGTTCTTATGAAAGAAGCAG
This sequence comes from Sulfurimonas sp., assembly GCA_027858865.1. Classification (GTDB taxonomy): domain Bacteria; phylum Campylobacterota; class Campylobacteria; order Campylobacterales; family Sulfurimonadaceae; genus Sulfurimonas. The sequence continues at coordinate 35,202 of JAQIBW010000333.1, forward strand.
GTTGTTGGGAGATTAGTTTTGGACTTGAAAGTGGTTCAGACTGGTTACTAGATGAAATGAAAAAATCACAAAGAGTCGATACAGCAGAACAAGCTGTAAAATGGACTCATGAAGCGGGGATAAGAGTAAAGGGTCTATTTATGCTAGGTTATCCTGGTGAAACGCAAGAGAGTATTGCTATGACAAAAGAATTCATTCAACGTGTTCCTATGACTACAATGAATCTTTCTAAGTTTACACCATATCCTGGCTCTCCAATTTATAAAAAACTCTATGGCACTTCTATGAGAGAAGAGGATTGGGATAGACTTAATGGAATGAACTTTGTATACCAAGCAGAAGGCTTTAGTGAACAGCAACTAAATACTCAATATCAAGAGATTATTAAGTCTTTTTACAAACGTCCAAAGATATTATGGTATTACACTATAATGTCTTTAGCAAACTTAACACATCTTAAAAGGTTAGCTATGTTTTTTTTAGGTTTCTTAGGCTCTAAAATTAAAATATGAGCATATATTTCAAGATAAAATATGAGATAATAGATTATAATACTCACAATAATTATTAAAAAACAAAGGAAATATTTTGGCAACACAAAAAGAAGTATATAGTAAAATTAAGAGTGTACTAATGGATGAGTTTGAAGTAGAAGAAGATTCAATTTCAATGGAAGCAAACTTATTTACAGACTTAGAACTTGATAGTTTAGATGCGATAGATTTAATGGTTACATTAGACAAAGAACTTGCCACTATTGAAAATTGCAGTCGATACAGTCTCATTGTTAATAGTATTTTGGTTGTCATTTAAATATTTGTGATAACTATCAATATTTAATATCTCTACTTCTACATCTCTCTTCTCTAGTTCTAAAGATTCTTTTAGTTCATAAGGAAGTGATTATATATTTTTGATAGCTACAGCTTTATCTAAAGCATAGTTT
>JAQIBW010000146.1 GCA_027858865.1 Sulfurimonas sp.
ATTAACTATCTCAAAACAGAAGAAATCTTAAAAGAGAACAATGCAAAATATAGAAAACTAAAAGAGCTATATGAAAACATCATAAACAGTACAGAAAATTTAATGTTTGTAAAAGATACTAACTTTTCTTATATCGCTTGCAATCATGCTTTTGAAAAGTTTGTTGGTAAATCCAGAGATGAGATTATAGGAAAATATGATTATGATGTTTTTTCAAAAGAGGTAGCTGATTCTTTCAGTAAGCATGTAGAGGAGATGCTAAAAACAAATAAATCAAAAACTAATTTTGAATGGGTTACATACCCTAATGGAGAAAAAATTTACCTTGTAACTATAAAATCTCCTTTGGTAGATTCTAAAGGAAATATATTTGGTCTTGTTGGAAATTCTATAAACATGACAAAACAAAAAAAGGTTGAGAAAGAGTTAAGTGTTTCAAATGACAAATTTGAAAAAGCATTTAATAATACACCCAACATCATCATTATAAGCAACTTGAAAACAGGTAAGATTTACGATGTTAATAAAACTTTTACAAATTTGATAGGATATAAAAAAGATGAAGTCATTGGGAAAACAACATTTGAAATAGACCTATGGCATGATTTTGAAGATAGAAATAAATACTTAGAAACTTTTAATAAATTTGGTTCTATTGATGGTGATATATATAAGATTAATACTAAACATAAAAACATAATAATAGGCAAAGTACATGCAAGTTTAATTACCATAAGTGGAGAAGAATACATCTTAGCAGTAGCAGAAGATATAACAGAAAAGCAAAAGAACTTAAAACTTTTAGAAGAGAAAAAAAGAGAGCTTGAAACTATCATCCAAGAAGCTCCAAATCCAATTATGCTACATAATGAAAATGGTAAAGTTCTTCTAGTAAATAAAGTATGGGAAGAATTAACAGGTTATAAGTACGAAGAGATAGATACTATCGCTAAGTGGACAAAAAAAGCTTATGGCGAAAAAATGTTAGTCGCAAAAGAACGTATGGATATACTATATCCCATACATGGTAAGGTTGATGAGGGAGAATATAACATTATTACAAAAGATGGAGAGACTATTATATGGCAGTTTAGTTCTGCTCCTCTAGGTATTATCGATGGTGTTAGAACTGTTATATCATCTGGCATGGATATTACAGAGTTAAAACATAAAGATGACCTTATAATGATGCAGTCTCGTCATGCTGCTATGGGGGAGATGATAGGTATGATAGCTCATCAATGGAGACAACCCATAAGTGTAATCGCGATGGTTGCCAATAATGTACTCTTAGATATTGCACTAGACAGCTTCGATGCTACACAAGCTGAGAAATTTGCTCAAACTATTCTAAATCAAACATCGCATCTATCAAAAACCATAGATGACTTTAGAAATTTCTTTAAGCCAGACAAGGAAGTCTCAAAAGTTAAACTGCAAGACATCATAGAAGAAACGATTACCATTGTTAACAATAGCCTTATACATAATAATATAACACTTAAAACTTCTTTCAAATCAAACTCTGAAGTAGATGCTTATCCAAGAGAACTGATGCAGGTTTTTGTAAATATTATAAATAATGCAAAAGATGCCATAACGTCTAACTCCATTGAAAAACCAATAATACAAATCAAAGTATATGATGATGATAAATATGTAAATACCGAAATTTGTGATAACGGAAAAGGTATAGATGCAGCTGTTTTACCAAAAATATTTGATCCTTACTATACAACTAAAGATGAAAAAACTGGAACAGGATTAGGACTTTATATGAGTAAGATGATTATTGAAAATCATCTTAATGGAGTCATTGAAGCAAAGAACGATGAACAAGGGGCTTGTTTAAGGGTTAGGCTACTTAAATAATAATTTGATAGTTATTTATTATATTTAATGAACATAAGTTATGATAACATAATCAGAATAAACTAGATTAAACTAGATTAAAAGGGAGAAATATCTTATGCTCGATAAGCTAAAAACAAAAATAGCTTTACTCAAAGAAAAAGCAGGACACTTCTCTGTACTATATGTGGAAGATGAACAAATCCTCCGCGAAGGTATTAGCACTTTTTTAAGTAATATATTCACAAAGCTTGATACAGCTCCAGATGGAGCTGAAGGCCTCAAAAAATATACTCAAAACAAATACGACATACTCATCACAGATATTCAGATGCCAAATATGGATGGGATCGAGATGATTCGTAATATCAAAGAGATTAATGAAAAACAAGAGATTATTGTTATTTCTGCATACACTGATTCAGAATACTTAACTCAGTGTATAGGGCTTGGGGTTACAGGTTACATAGTTAAGCCTGTAGAGTTTCCTCAAATATTAAAAATACTTTGGCAGTCAGTTGATAAACTATCGGCATTTCGTGAAAACGAAATTTACAAAGAAGAGCTAGAAGTAATGGTTGAAGAGAGAACACAAGATGTCCTTAAGCTGCAACATGAACAAGTACAAAACTATCAACATGCCATCCATTCTCTTGTAAAAATGATAGAAGCACGAGATACATATACAGGTGGTCATAGCGAACGCGTTGCCCAATACTCAAAAGATATTGCCGAGGCGATGGGATTGTCGACACAAGAGTGCAACATGATTTTTGAAGCAGGAATATTACACGACATTGGTAAAATCATAACACCTGATGCTATTTTACTAAAACCAAATCAGTTAACTGATAATGAGTACGCTTTGATAAAAGACCATGTAACGGCGGGATATAACATTCTTCATGAAATCCCGATGTACCATGAGTTAGCAACTATAGTACACGCACATCATGAACACTATGATGGAAGTGGGTATCCTAAAGGGTTAAAAGGTGATGAGATTCCCTTAGCCTCAAGAATTATGTCTGTAGCCGACTCATTTGATGCTATGACTACAAGACGAGTATATAAAGCTAGAAAGAGTATTCCTCAAGCTATTGAAGAATTAGAAAAATATAGTGGTATTTGGTATGACTCCAAAGTAATTGCGAGTGCTAAAGAGGTTTTACAATCTGTTGATCTTAAAAACAGTCCAGAACAACTTCCCAACACTTTGATAGATGATGAACGTTTTGCATACTTTTATAAAGACCCGTTAACACATCTTTATAACAACTACTATCTTGATTTTGTTTTACAATCTAGCAAAGAAGCAAAAAAAGATCTTTATCTAAACATACTCTATATGAAAAACTTTTCTATATATAACAAAGAGTATGGTTGGCATGAAGGTGATATAGTCCTTCAAAGCTTTAGTGAGTATCTAAAATTAGAATACCCACACCATCAAATCTTTCGTATCTTTGGTGATGACTTTGTTCTCTTAAGTGAAAAAGATTTCAGAATAGGTTTAGATAAAACCAATTCTATTTCTCTGTTTAAGACTAACCACCTCTCTTGTTATAGCAAATATTATAACCTACAAGAAGAGAGTGTTAACTCATTTAAAGATTTACAAGATTAATTTACCAAAGGATCTGAATGTCAATAAAAAAACTACTTTTCCTCCCACTTCTACTATCTAACCTTGTCGCATTCTCTATTACTAATGTTCAACTGCTTTATGGAACTTTCGATGGTAACAGTTACGTTTATGACACAAAAAATGGTGGGAAAACGACTCTGACTCTCGAACACTACAGTTCACTTGAATATGGTGATATTTATGGTTTTGTTGATTACAGTGTTGCAGATAATGAATTTAAATATCATAACTCTAAAACAGATACTTACGGAGAATTCGCTCCAAGACTAAACCTCAGTAAAGTAACTTCACGTGATTTGAGTTTTTCATTTGTAAAACAAGTCTATCTTGCATATCAGTACAATGCAAGTAATACTTACAACGCAAACCTAATAGGTCTAGGAAGTGATTTAAATGTTTATGGATTTGATGTATTTGGATTAAATGTTTATAAAAAGTACCAAAATATAGGCGAAGACACCTATCAGCTATCTCCATATTACAAAACTAAAACTTTGGGAAATATTTTTCATATAACTGGATTTACTGATTGGACAGAGTATGACTTCTTGTCTCAAAATCAATTTTTGTTTGATATGAAAAGACCTCTAAAGATAGAAAATCTTTTCATAGGAGCTGAGTGGCACTACTATAAGCAAAAACCACTCGGGCTTAACTTCAACTCAAAAGTAGAATCAAACACCCTTCAGGCAATGATAAAATACTCTTGGTAAAACTTACTACTTCTGAGAGTTAAATCTTGAAAAATACTCTTGAGAATGTTTACAAACAGGACATTTAGCAGGTGCTTTACTACCATAATGAATATGTCCACATACTTCACATATCCAAGCTTCTTGAGCATTATCACTAACAAACTCAGAGTCAGCTTCAAGTCTCTTTATAAGTCTGGTAAACATACTTTCATGCTCTACCTCAACTTTACCTATACCTTTAAATAGTATAGCCGCCTCTTTATGTCCCTCTTCTTTTGCAATAGCTGCAAAATCAGGATACATAGTTGTGTTTTCATAGCTTTCACCATTAATTGCATCTTGAAGGTTTTCTTTTGTATTTCCAAAATTATTTTCAGTTGCAGTTGTCATTCTATTTGCTAATGCAAGTTCCATTTTAGCGTGTTGTTTTTCATTGTTTGCAGCTCTTTGGAAATGTTCAGCAATATCTCTATAACCCTCTTTTTGAGCTACTTTAGAATAATATTCATACTTGTTTCTAGCTTGTGATTCACCTGCAAATGATTTCATTAGATTTACTATAGTAAGATTTTCTGTAGTCATCTCCATCGCTTGACCACAACAGTGAAGCTCTCCTCCACCAACACTTTGTACTTCTACAACGTTACCACATTTATTACATTTATATGTCTCATACTGTCTCATTTTATAATCTCCCAAATTTTTCTATTTACCTAAAGGATAATTTTTATCCTTTGTAACATTATATTACTATTAAACTTAAAATATAATTTTTCTCCTTTAAACTACTATATTGTATAATGTGTCTATGATTAATTATACAGATGAACTAAGAAGACATAACTTAAAAGCAACACCGCAAAGATTGGCGATTAGTAATGCACTGCACTCTAGTGGTCATATAAACATAGATAAACTTTATGAGTTAATGCTCAAAAAATTCAACTCTATTTCTCTAGCAACTATATACAAGAACATTAACTTAATGCTTGAAAACTCCTACATTCAAGAGGTTAAGATTCCTCAAAATAAGTCAGTTTATGAGCTTACAAAAAATTATCATTCTCATCTTGTTTGTACTAAATGTGAAGAAGTTGAAGATATTAAACTCAATATGAACCCTATTTTAAGTGAAGTAAACTCTAACTCTAATTTTGAAATATCTAAAACAGATGTAGTTCTATCGGGAATCTGTAAAGACTGTCAATAATTCTTCTTATAATTTCTATTACTTTTAACAACTCCTCAGCACTACTACTATATAATCGCGTTATCAATTTTTCCAAGAAGGAATCCCATGCGTGGTTATAAAATTTTTGCAGGTACTGCAAGTATAGATTTTGCAAAAGAAATTTGTCAAGTTCTAGATGTTCCGTTAGCTAAAGCTGAAACAAAAAGATTTAGTGATGGCGAGATTTCAGTTCAAATAGCTGAAAGTGTTCGTGGTCGTGATGTGTTTATAGTGCAAAGTACAGGTGCTCCGTCAAACGACAACCTTATGGAACTTCTTATTATGACAGACGCACTTCGTCGTTCATCTGCAAACAGCATTACAGCTGTAGTTCCTTACTATGGTTATGCAAGACAAGACAGAAAAGCTGCTCCTCGTGTTCCAATCACTGCAAGACTCGTTGCAGATATGTATGAGACTGCAGGAATCAATAGAGTGGTAACTATAGATCTTCATGCTGGTCAGATTCAAGGGTTCTTTAACATTCCAGTTGACAATCTTTACGGCTCTATTACGTTTGAGCATTATATTAAAAGTAAAAACCTTAAAAAACCTATCATCGCTTCTCCGGATATCGGTGGTGTAGCTCGTGCTCGTTACTTTGCCAAAAGAATGGGTTTAGATATGGTTATCGTTGATAAACGCCGTGAAAAAGCTAACGAGAGTGAGGTTATGAACATTATCGGAGATGTTGAAGGTTACGATGTTATTATGATTGATGACATGGTAGATACTGCTGGGACTATGGTTAAAGCTGCTACTGCTCTTAAAAACTGCGGTGCAACTTCTGTTATGGCATGTGCTACGCACGCTGTTCTTAGTGGAAACGCGTATGAGAACCTACAAAACGGTGAACTTGATGAACTAATAGTTACAAATACTTTAGAATCAAAACCGCATGAAAAAATAAAAGTATTAACTGTTGCTCCTCTTTTTGCAGAAGTAATTCGTCGTGTTTACCACAACGAAAGCGTTAACGGACTTTTTGAATAAATAGAGGTAAATAATTGAAGAACATTAGAAACTTTTCTATCATTGCTCATATCGACCATGGTAAGAGTACATTAGCAGACCGTATCATTCAAGAGTGTGGCTCAGTTACTGAACGTGAAATGGGCAAACAAATGATGGATACTATGGATATTGAGCAAGAGCGTGGTATTACCATCAAAGCTCAAAGTGTTAGACTTAACTATGTAAAAGATGGCGAGCACTTTATCCTAAACCTCATAGACACTCCGGGTCACGTTGATTTTTCTTATGAAGTTAGTAAATCGCTTGCTTCTAGTGATGGTGCTTTGCTTATCGTAGATGCGGCTCAAGGTGTTGAAGCTCAGACTATTGCAAATGTATACTTAGCCCTTGATAACGATCTTGAACTTATTCCTGTTATTAACAAGATTGACCTTCCTGCTGCTGACCCTGTAAAAGTTGCTGAAGAGATAGAGACAAGTATTGGTATAGATGCTACAGATGCATGTCTGGTAAGTGCAAAAACAGGTGTTGGGATTCGTGAGCTAATAGATGCTATTGTTGACAGAATTCCTGCTCCTGTTGGTGACCCTAAAGCTACTACTAAAGCTATTATTTATGATTCATGGTTTGACCAATACTTAGGAGCACTTGCTCTTGTGCGTGTTTTTGATGGTCAGGTGAGAAAAGGTCAAAATATTAAGCTTATGAGTAATGGTGAAGAGCATCAGATACTAGACTTAATGTATCCTCACCCTATGAAAAAAATCAAAACTCAGACTATAGAGTGTGGTGAAATTGGTATTGTTGTTTTAGGTCTTAAAGAAGTTAGCGTTATAAATGTTGGCGATACTCTTACAGATGCTAAAAACCCTGCACTTGAACCTGTTGGAACGTATGAGCCTGCTAAACCATTTGTATTTGCAGGTATTTATCCAATAGATACAGATGAATTTGAAAATTTACGTGATGCACTTGATAAACTTCGCCTTAACGATAGCTCTTTATCCTACGAGCCAGAGACATCTTTAGCTCTTGGTTTTGGCTTTCGTGTTGGATTTTTAGGGATGCTTCATATGGAGGTCGTAAAAGAGAGACTTGAACGTGAGTTTAACCTTGATTTAATCGCTTCTGCTCCATCAGTTATTTACCAAGTTTATCTTAGCAATGGTGACAAAGTTACTGTTCATAATCCTTCTCAACTTCCTGAAGTAAACCGTATTGACAGGATTGAAGAGCCTTATGTTAGAGCTACTGTTATCACTCCAAGCGCATACTTAGGTAACATCATAACTCTACTAATAGGTAAACGTGGTACACAAACAAAAATGACTTACCTAAATGAAGATAGAGTCATGCTTGAGTATGAAGTACCAATGAATGAAATAGTAGTCGATTTTTATGACACACTCAAATCAATCTCTAAAGGTTATGCTTCATTTGATTATGAGCCTATAGACTTTAGACCTGGAGACCTTGTTAAACTTGATATCAAAGTAGCTGGAGAGGCTGTAGATGCTCTAAGTATCGTTGTACCTCGTAATCAAGCTCTATCTCGTGGTCGTATTTTAGTTAAAAACATGAAAGAGATTATCCCTCGTCAACTTTTTGAAGTGGCTGTACAAGCATCTTTGGGTTCTCAGATTATCGCTAGAGAAACTGTTAAATCTATGGGTAAAAATGTTACTGCTAAATGTTATGGTGGTGATATTACACGTAAAAGAAAACTACTGGAAAAACAAAAAGCCGGTAAAAAGCGTATGAAGTCCATAGGAAAAGTTCAACTTCCTTCAGAGGCATTTATGTCTGTTTTAAAGATGGACTAAGTAGTTTACCTATGAAATGTATGTTGTGTGAGAGTCTTTCTTTCACACACATCTGCTCCACTTGCCAAGAAACCTTTTTAAAACCCAGCATCTACAAACGAAAAATCCTTAACAACATCGAAGTTATCTCTTTTTACAAATATAAAGATATAAAAGATCTTCTTCACACAAAACACACCGATTTAGGTTATTACATATATACTATTCTTGCCAACAACTCATTAAAACTATTCGCTCAAAACTTTGAGTACATAGATGTTGTAAACTCTATAGCCATTGATGACAATGCAAGAAGTGGATACTCACATACAGCTATTTTAAATAAAGCTCTTAAAAGTAAGTACATAAAACCTGAATTCAATAAATTAAGAGCAAAAAATAGTGTTTCTTATTCTGGAAAGAGCAGAGAGTTCAGACTTATGAACCCAAGAAATTTCACATTTAAGCACAAAGTAACCAAAGATATAATACTTGTTGACGACATAATAACAACAGGTTCAACATTCTCTCAAGCCATAAATACGATAACCAAAAGTAATGTAAATACTTTGTTCTGCTTAACCCTTACAGATGTTAATATCAAATAAATAAGCACACTGTAAGGACACTTAAACTAAAATGTAATATTATTATTTCAGGCCAGCTTATGAAAATTATTTTTTTATTACTTTTTTTATCAACTTTTTTATTCTCAAAAGATGTACTTCTTGATGACCTACTTGCCCAATATGAAAAATCAGAATCTCTTTATCATAAAACAAAAAAAGAGAGCGCCGGACATCTTATACTTTTCTCACGTGAAGACCTAGACCAGATGCAGGCATATACGCTGAATGATGTTCTAAAAACACTAAGAATGTTTAATCTTGAAGCAACAAGAACAGGTATGACAACTCTTGTAAAAAGTGGAGCTAGTCAAGTCGCACCAAATCCAGTAAAAATATTTATAAACTCCCATGAGTTAAATTCAGCAACTCTAGGAAATGCTCTAACACAATATGGAAAAATGGGACTATACTTTATAGACCATATAGAAGTCTATCAAGCCGG
>JAQIBW010000155.1 GCA_027858865.1 Sulfurimonas sp.
TTTTGTTTTACGGTTCATAGCACCCATCTCTTTTACACGGAATCTTTGTCCATTTTTAGTATTTTGTGGAACTTTCAACTTTATCTCTTTTTCTAAAGTTTTAATAGCTATCTTCTCACCAAACAGTGCTGCATAAAGAGGAACATCAAAAGTTTTTATCAAGTCATCACCTTCTCTGATATACTCAGGATTAGCGGCTACTGTAATCTTTAAAAATAGGTCGCCTGCTCTTCCAGCTTGGGCATGTCCTTTTCCTTTAACACGCATTTTCTCTCCGCTCTTAACACCGGCAGGGATTTTGATATCAAATCTCTCACCGTTAACAGATACAGAGTGCGAACCTCCAAGAATAGAGACACTAAACGGGATAGTAACACTTGTCTCGATGTCTAAGTTTGGTTGTTGCTGTTGTTGGCCAAAGCCCCCACCACCAAATGGATTTCCTCCACCGCCAAAGCCACCGAAGCCTCCAGCACCGCCACCGCCAGAGAACATCTGACGTAAGATATCATCCAAATCACTATTGTCCCCTTGGGCATGTGAACGAGAGAAGTCATGGAAATTTTGTCCACCGAACATACTGTCACCATGCATATCATATTGTTGTTTCTTCTTCTTATCACTTAAAATTTCATAAGCAGAGTTTATCTCCTTAAACTTATCTTCTGCATCTTTATCTTTATTTACATCAGGGTGATACTGTCTTGCTAATTTTCTATATGCTTTTTTTATCTCGCTCTCATTAGCATTTTCTGACACTTCTAGAGTTTCGTATAACGATTTAGCCATTGTTTGTTGTCCTAAAATTTATATATTATAATAGTTAATTATTAAGTCGAATTATATCATAAGGGTTGAGTGGATGTCAATCAAGGTTCCGCTCATAAAAGCTATGCACACCAAACGGCTTCATGGTGGGTACCCCAAAATCAAAGATTTTGACCCTTCCACTGCAGGGGTTCGGCTTAGCCTAGCTTTCACTCACTACTTTAGTAAAATAGAGAACTTTTTCAACTTCTTAGCGCATTCTCTAATTTACATCCATATAGTTTTTCTATTGGCGATGTGAGAACGAGCGTATCAAAGTCAAAAGTATATTTAAAATGAAAAGAGTGATGTAATTTCAAGGCGCTTAGAGAGGAAGCGTACTAATGTATATGGCGAGCGTAGCAACGCGGAAAGTACGTTGCTATTTTTATTTTAATGAAGAAAGTGGCGGACTTCTGAGAAATATAGGCTCATGCCGAATTCATTGGCTGCATCTATGATTTCGTTATCACGGATACTTCCACCAGGCTCTATTACATTTTTTACACCAGCTTCTGCCGCTGCATCTATAGAGTCACGGAATGGGAAGAATGCTTCAGATGCAAGGGCTGCACCAGTTACATCAAGGCCCATATCTTTTGCTTTTTTGAGCGCACATTGGCTTGCATCTACACGAGAAGTCATACCCATACCAACTGCTACCATTGCAGAGTTTTTAACATATACAACACAGTTAGATTTTGTAAGAGATGCTACTTTGTATGCTATCTCTAAATCTTTCATATCTTGTGCCTGAGCAGCTATTTGTGAAACAAGTTTTGCATTTTTAACTTCGTCTTCACCAACTCTGTCTGCATCTTGATATACAAAACCACCATTAATGTGTTTGAAGTCTTTTTTGTCATTTGCGAGAACTAACTTATCACTGCCCATCTCAAACAACTTGATACGCTTCTTCTTAGCAAACACTTCTTGAGCTTCAGGAGTAATTCGTCCAGCGATTACAACTTCTAAGAAAATTTCATTCATTTTCTCTGCAAGTTCTTTGTTTACAATACCATTTACAGAAACAACACCACCAAATGCAGATACAGGATCACACTTAAGCGCCTCCACATAAGCTTCTAAAAGTGTATCTTTGATAGCAAATCCACAAGGATTACCATGCTTTGTAATACATACAGCATTCTCATCACCAAATGCAGATGAAATTTTAACAGCACCACTTAAATCGTTTATATTGTTAAAACTCGCCTCTCCTTTTAGAGTTTTAAAGTTGTTTGAGTAGTGCTTATCAAATTCATATAGAGCACCTTTTTGATGAGGATTTTCACCATAACGAGTATTCATAACTTTGTTTCCTACTACAAACTGCTTCTCACCAAAACCTTCGTTAAAACGCTCATTCATATAGTTAGCAATCATAGAGTCATACGCCGCTGTATGCTCATAAGCTTTTATCATGTATCCACGACGAAATTCTTTTGTATTTTTTTCATTCTCTATTGCATCTATAACTTCATCATAATCATCTACATTTGTAACAATGACTACTGCATCAAAGTTTTTAGCAGCTGAACGAACCATTGCTGGTCCACCTATGTCGATGTTTTCAATAATATCATCGAAATCATCAGTACGCTCGATAGTCTCTTTAAAAGGATAAAGATTTACACAAACAAGATCAATAGATTCAACACCTAACTCTTTAGCTTGGTCAAGGTGTGACTGTTTGTCACGACGGTGCAAGATACCACCATGAACATAAGGATTTAGAGTTTTCACTCTACCTTCAAAACACTCTGGAAACTTTGTAACTTCATCAATCTCAATAGCTTTTATACCAGCTTCTACTAACTTTTTATAAGTTCCACCAGTTGATACAATCTCATAACCATTTTTTACTAAAGATGTACAAAACTCAACTACACCCGCTTTATCGCTAACACTTACTAATGCTCTTTTCATTTATGACCTTGTGAAAAATTAATTATGGAATTTTATCGAAATTGAGTTTAGATGATGGTAAACTATACAAACTAAATTTTGGAAATTTTATGAAAAATATAGCTATTTTGTGCTCTAGTGGAGATGATATGCCAAAAAAAGGTGAGCAATCTCACGTTTTTTTGGATAACGCTGAAATAAATGTAGAGCAGCGCAAACAGAGGAGAAAATAGATATGAGAAACATAGCTATTTTATGCTCTGGTGGAGATGTATCAGGAATGAACCCTGCATTAAAACACTTTGTTGAATACGCACTACAAAAAGGTCTAACTCCTTTCTTTATTTATGATGGTTATGAAGGTCTGATTGACAATAATATTAAAAAGGTTTCTTACTGCGATGTAGCAGGAATCATTACTCGTGGTGGAACTAAAATCGGTAGTGCTAGAAGCAAAAGATTTACGCAAAAACAATATAGAATTATTGCTAAACAAAACTTAGATGCTTTAGGCATCGAGATGCTAGTAGTTCTAGGTGGAGATGGCTCTTTTAGAGGACTCGATATTTTTTACAAAGAAACAAGCATAAAGTTTTGTGGTATTCCTGCCACCATAGACAATGACATAAATGGAACCGACTATTCTTTGGGAGTAGACACCGCTCTAAATATAATCAAAACATCCATAGATGCCATTCGCGATACTGCATCATCATTTAAAAGAGCTTTTGTTATAGAGACTATGGGACGCAACTGCGGATACTTAGCTTTAGTCTCGCATCTGACTTCCGGTTCAGAATTATGTCTAATTCCTGAAAGAGAGTATGACCTAAAATCTTACGAAGAATCTTTTAAAGAACAAATTAAAAATGGTAGAAGATATTTCATAGCTATTGTCTCAGAAGGTATAAAACAAGACTCCTCAGAGATAGCAGAATGGTTTGAAGAAAGAATCGGTATGGAGTCTCGTGTAAGTATTTTAGGTCATGTACAAAGAGGAGGAAACCCAACTATTTATGACAGACTTATGGCTTATAAATTTGTGACTCACGCAGTTAATGGTCTACTTCAAGGCAAAGACGAAAGTGTTATTTGTTATACAAAAAGTGGATTTGAATTTAAAAGCATTGAAGAAGTAACTAGCAAGACTAAAGAGCTAGATACTGAACTACTATCTTACTTAGACAATCAATAAACATGTACAAGTTAAATTACTTCGTACCTATAGATGCTAAAGAGAAGACTTAAATCCAAAGTGACACAAACAGACAGACAGAAAAGGTGTATGCGTCAGTTGCAACATCTGCAGAGCCAAAAAATA
>JAQIBW010000018.1 GCA_027858865.1 Sulfurimonas sp.
GATTAATGGCATCTCATAATTATCATCAGTTATAACTCTTAAATTTTTCAATTTTTGTAAGGCACGAAAAAGTTCAAAACTATATGAGCTTTTAGCTGCTCTAAACTCATCTGATTCAAATGGACATTTTGCAACCATACCTGCAACGGATTTTAAAGCTCGTTGTTCAAATGCAATTTTTTTATATTGTTGTAAAAGTTCATCACTTACAGCTTCATTACCAATGTCTTTTTGTTTTGCAAATATTAGTTCTATCTCATCAATAAGCATACTTCTTGCTACAGAATTTTCATAGTTTAATTTACCATCGTTATCTTTACCATTTCGCTTTTTTGTTTTAGTTGATATATATTCACCAATCGTTAAATAATTTTTTAGCTTTAAAATATTTTTATTTTCTGTGATACCTGATAATACAGCTTTACCCTCACTATCACTAGGTTCTTCACTCTTCCTATTTGAGGCATAACCTCTGTGCTTAGCAAGATGAATCATTATGCGTGTAAGTTCTCTGTTGTCAATCAGACTATATAGAGCATCTCGCCTAAGTTGCCAAACATCAAGCTGTTTTTTATTCCCTATAAATAAATTATCAATTTCAGATTCTCTAATTATTTTATTTTCAACAAGGAGCCTTTTTATCGCTCGTAGCTTCTGAGCTTTTCTTTTAGTAGTTCGTCTTGCACTTCTGGCTTCTCTTCTTGGAAGAGCGAGAGACTTGCCATCCTTTGGATGTTCAGCGATAGTAAAAATCCTAACACCACTGTCAATAATCTTACTATTTTTAGATGTTTCATCATAGCTCAGACTTTCTCTTACTTCGTAATTTACCTCATCTACACTTACTAAAGCCCAGCCAATAGAAGTAATCCCTAAATCCAATCCTAAAACTATTTTACTCATTTCAATTTCCTTTAATGGAAACAATTATATCATAACAGTGATAGTTTATCCGAGTGAGAAACGAGTGGGCTATAATAAACAGGTTACGGTTCCTGTGCAAGGCTCTGACTATTAGTCATCCTTTACAAAAACCGAACTTCTTTATATCATATTTCAATTTGCCATATTTTTTAAAAACTTCTTTTTATTTACGTATAATTACAAAATGAAAATACACATAGATATAGACTGCTTTTTTGTAAGTGCTGCTCGCATTAAAGATCCATCACTTGAACATAAGGCTGTTGCTATTGGTGGTAGAAGCGATACTAAGATATTTACTAAAGATGCAAAAAAACAGACTGTAAATCTTGCAAACTCTGGCTCTTTTGTCCCAACTTTTTACAAAGCTTATGAAGAAAGTGATGACGACCTAGATGCATTTAAAGATGCAGACGGAAGAGTACGTGGCATCCTTACAACTTCTTCTTACGAGGCTAGAGCTTACGGTGTAAAGACTGCCATGAATATCAAAGATGCTCTTGGACTTTGTCCACACTTAATCATTAAAGCACCAAATATGTCTCTGTATCAAAAGCTCTCACATGAACTTCATGAATTTTTACAATCAAAAATCCCACTCATAGAACAAGCAAGCATCGATGAGTTTTATGGAGATTTAGCTGGCTGGGTGGAAGATGATGAAGTTGAGCAGTTCATCGACAACCTAAGACATGAGATAAAAAGAGTTATAAAACTTCCCGTATCCATAGGTGCAGCAAAAACCCGTTATATCGCAAAACTTGCGACTTCTGCGGCTAAACCTTTTGGTAGTAAAACCATCTATCCTTACGAGCTTGACTCTTTTATACAAAATATCCCTGTTGAAAAGTTTGCAGGCATCGGTAAAAGCATGAAAGAGAGACTTCGCTCAGCTCAGATTCACACCCTTGGTGATTTAAAGAAAAGACGTGGAACGGTAGAGTCTTGGAGTCCTTACGCAAAAGAGCTATACAAAAGAGTCAGCGGACTTACAGATTCACCGATTACAACAACACATAAAAGAAAGTCTATCGGCATCTCACGTACATTTGACCCACTTCATGATAGAACTGAGATAAGGAGAAGAGTACACATACTCGCACGTCATCTAAGCTTTGCCATCTTAAAACTAAAGGTTATTCCTACTGTTTTTCATCTAAGCATCTCGTATGAGATGAATCAAAGCTCTCACAAGAACATATCTTTAGCCGAGATTTTTACAGAAAAAAAGTTTGACTCTCTTTGTCTTAGTCTTTTTAATGAAGCCGATAACCAAAGACGACTCCATGTCATACGACTAAGCATCAACTGCTCGAGTTTCACAAGAGACTCTAAAAAAGAGCTGTCTCTCATCGGTTTTCATGATGAGCAAAAGATGAAAGTCCTTACAGATAAAACACAGATTTTACGAGAAAAGTACGGTATAGATGCATTAAAGTGGGGAAGTGAACTATAAAAAATTACATCGTAATTATTTTATGCTAGAATATCTTTAATGACAAATACAAAATTATTAGAACAATTTCGTTCATTTTATTTTAGAAACTATCCTGATGATATGGAGATTCAGATTGAGTACTTTGCCATCTTTGGTGGACTTGGTTTAGAGATAGATACAACTAAACCCATTACCTTTCTTATAGAAGATCTTATACTTCAAAACTTTGATGAGTTAAATGAAAAAATAGAACAACTGACACTAAATGAAACAAGCTATAAAAGACTATTAACTGCCCTTGCTGTTGGAGACAGAAGAATATTTTCTGCTTTTAAAAGAGCTGGCTTAAACAATGGAAATGGTGGTGGAGCACTAAACTACCTTCAAGAAAAAGGTCTCATTCAAATAGAGTACTCAAGAGAAGAACCTGCAAAAAGTTTAAATCCTAACGGCAAACTAAAAAAAGAGATAGCACGGCATAGAATCTCTCATAAAGTTCTATTTACATATCCGTTTATCAGGTTTTGGTTTTACTTTATATATCCTCATATAAGAGATATAAGAAATGGTAATTATGAAAAACTATTTAAAAGCTTTGAAACTAAACAAAACAGCTACACAAGTTTAGTCTTTGAAGAACTTTCAGAAGTACTTCTAAACTATAACCTAAGAGATGCTCAGATATTAAGCTCAGGTAGTTACTGGGATGCAAAGGTAGAGATAGATATTCTAACAGTTACTGATAATGAGAGAGTTTATGTTGGAGAGTGTAAATGGACTAATCATCGTGTAAATAAAAAAGAGTTACATAAACTTCAAGAGAAGTGTGAAAAGCTCGAAATTGAACCATCGCAAACGATTTTGTTTTCAAAAAGAGGGTTTTCTAAAGAGTTAAAACAGATGCAAGGTAAAAATTTAGCACTTTATAGCTCCGAAGATTTTGGAGCACTTTTGAAAAATGCTTCAAACACTGAGCTGATAGATAACTTATTTGATTCTACTGTTTAGCTGACTATACGAAGTACTGTATAAGCTTCTTGTAGAAGTTGAAACTTCTGTGTATAGTGTTTTACCATATTTGGGCTCTCATGAATTATCTTATCTGGATGATAGACTTTAGCTAGTTTTTTGTAGCTTCTCTTGAGTGCATCTTGACTAGCTCCAACAGGACACTCTAGTACAGTATAAAGACGCATGTTTTCACCATCATTTTGATTTTTACAAAGATCACCAAAACTAAAGTTTGCAAAATCACTGTAAAGTTTACTCATAAAACGGTTGTCATAACTATACTGAATCTGATAATGCAAGATATGGCGTTTGTTAAGTGCGCGTTCGAGTCGAGCTTTTGCCTTAAAGTCACTTACATCTACGACTAAAGAGACATCTGTCCCACGTTCAACATATACTTCTAACTGTGAACGCAGGTAGTTTAGTACCCACAAGTTAGGCTTATCTATAGAGATTAGAACTGTATTTTTATCATAAGCATAAAGATTTACCTCTACCGTTTGAGGATCTTCAAGTTTTTCGAGTTCTATCTTTATAGGTTGTGTTCCATATTTTAACATCGAACGAAGAAAAAACTTATGGTCAAAGTCATGCGTTTTTGCATGATGTTGCGAAAGTTCTTGTAAAAATTCTTCTCTAACTTCAGTTAGTGTCTCGTTTCTAAATACCAGTACTGCTTTTGGCAAAAAAAGCATACCTCTTGCGTGATGATTTAGAAAATCTTTCATCCACGAAGTGTTTAGAGTGTCAAAACCTGTTGTGATAAGAATAAGATTATTGCGAAGTACAATTTCCATAGACCTACCTTTTTTGAGATATTTTACTATTTAAAGCAAAAAAAGTTCCAAAATCATGCTAGTGAGATATAACGTTATACATTGAAGGTCTTCTATCTCTTAAAAGTCCCCAATATTCACGTTGTTTAGCATTGTCTTGTAAATCAAAATCAGCATATATTATCTCTTCTTTATCTCTAGACGCTTCTGCGATTTTTGCACCTGTGTAGTCAGTTATGAAAGATGAACCGTAAAAAGTCAAAGAACAGCTCTCACCTTTTTCTTCACCGATGCGATTTGCAACTACAACCGGAACTGTATTTGTAGCAGCATGTCCCATTTGAACACGTTGCCAATGCTCTTTTGAGTCTAGTAAAATCTCTGGTTCACTTCCTATGGCAGTCGGATAAAAAATAATCTCAGCACCCATAAGAGTTAAACTTCTTGCACTTTCACAAAACCACTGATCCCAACAGATGCCAGCACCTATTTTGCCGTAAGCCGTGTCATAAACTTTAAATCCTGTGTCACCTGGCTGAAAGTAGAACTTCTCTTCATATCCAGGACCATCAGGAATGTGAGTTTTACGGTAATTATCCATCACTTCTCCAGTTGCATCTACAACAACTAAAGAGTTAAAATAGTCTTGCCCACTCTTTTCAAAATAACTAACTAATATAACCACACTAAGCTCTATTGCTAAGTCTGAAAATCGTTGTATTAATTTGTTATTTTTTAGGGGAGTTGCTAATGAAAAAAACTTTTCATCCATATCTTTACAGAAGTAAAGAGATGAAAAAAGTTCAGGTAAAAGTATTATTTG
>JAQIBW010000152.1 GCA_027858865.1 Sulfurimonas sp.
TAAAAATCTAAAAGGTGAGATAGAGCTTGAAGTAATTATTAAAAAAGGTAACGAGACTATTACTCAAAACTTTAAACCATCAGCATCTAAGTGGATAGGCCCATCGTATCGTTCAAAAGATTTAGAACCATTTTTTAATGAGCTTTTTTCAGATAGTATCAGTAATATTGTTTCTAGATTAACAGGATATTAAAGTTATTAGTTCTATATGTGATACAATTAATTTTAAAATAAAATGGAGTAAGTGATATGAATAGTTTTAACAATATTGTAGTAGGCTTGGATATTTCAAATAATGCACAAGGGGTTTTAAATAGAACTTTTTTAGTAGCAAAAAGAAATAACTCAGAAGTTATTATTGCGCATGCTGTAGATATTGGTTTATTTGGTAATTTAATCTCAGATTCAAAAATTGAAAAGTTGAAAATTAGCGCTCTCAAAAGCATAGAAAAAGAGCTTGAAACAGTAAATACACAAGATATAAAATACTCTATATTAGTTGAAAAAGCTAATCCGACAGATTTTATAATGCAAACTGCAAAAGATAGAGATGCTAGTCTTATTGTTATAGGAGCAAATGAAAAAAAAGATTTTTCAACTACAATCTTAGGCTCAACTGCACACAAAGTAGCACAAAAGAGTAGTCTTCCGCTTCTAATAGTAAAAAATGATTCTAGAAAAGCTTACAAAAACATAGTAGCTTTTACAGACCTTTCAGAAACTTCACAAAAGAGTATCACCTTTTCTAAAGAATTTTTTCACCAAGAAAATATCAAGTGTGTATATGCGTATAAAAAGATGAGTGAAATTGCTTTAAGTTATTATGATGAGTCTCAAAAGAGAGATGAAATTGAGCTAGAAATTCAAACGAATGAAAAAGCAAGATTTGATGAATTTGTTAAACAAAACAACATTAGTAATGCAGAACTTATCCAAGACAGAGTAGGGGTTACAAATGCACTAACAAACTTTGTAAATAAAAATAATAATGACTTAGTAGCACTAGGTTCAAAAGGTGTAAATAGTGCCGGTTCTTTTCTTTTTGGCTCAACTGCATCAAACTTGATGCAAAGCCTAAAAAGTGACGTTTTGGTATATATACCTAAAAAATAACTCTCTTAATTTTTAAGAGAGGTTAGTTGTTCTTTTACTTTAGTCTGTTTTGAGCTTGCATCGCTTAATGCTTCACGATTTTTGACTAGAACATCCTCAGGTGCATTTGCAACAAATCTTTCATTGTTAAGCATACCATTTAGTTTATCTACTTCTTTTTGTAACTTTTCATCTTGTTTAGTTAGTTTAGAAATGATTGAACTAAGGTCAATGCTATCAGTAGGAATGAAAGTTTCACATTTCTCTGCGATGTCACTTACTGCATTTTCTACTTTTATCTCAGTAAATTCAACTTGAGTTACTTTAGCAAGTCTAGCGCTGACAGGAAGCATCATCTCTTTATCTTTATCTGAGATTCCGTCTATTTTAACAAATGCTTTTTCTATTTTTTGATTTGCAAGGTCAACAAGAACTTTTGCACGTCTGATAGATACAATAGCATCCATAATAATTTCAAATTTCTTTTCTTCTTTTCTCTGCTTAGTCTTACTTGGGTACGAAGAAATCATGATAGAGTCAGAAGTCTCTAACGAAGTTCCTGAGAGTTCATGGTAAAGATATTCTGTAATGAATGGCATGAATGGGTGGAGAAGTTTCATAGCCTCTTTAAAGATTGCTCCAAGCTCTACTATAGAACCTTTATCTGCTTTACTCAGCTCAATACCCCAATCACAAAACTCATTCCAAAGAAATCTGTACATTACTGTTGCAGCATCGTTAAACTTGTATTCATCAAGAGCCGCACGAACCTCTTTTGTAGCAAGGTTTAGACGTGACACCATGTATCTACCAAGATCTGTTTCAATACAAAAACCTTTCATATCAGGAAAAGTATCTACATTCATTTGTAGGTACTTAGATGCATTGTAAAGTTTGTTAGTAAAGTTACGGTTTAGCTCTAACTTCTCTTGACTCATTCTAATATCACGACCTTGAGCGGCACTGATGGCAAGAGTAAAACGTAAGATGTCAGCAGAGTACTTGTTAATCATGTCTAGAGGATCGATTACGTTTCCTTTTGACTTACTCATCTTGTCACCTTTTTCATCACGAACAAGCGCGTGAAGATAGATGTGGTTAAATGGAAGTTGGCCGTTAAATTTTTCACCCATCATCATCATTCTAGCTACCCAAAAGAAAAGGATATCAAAGCCAGTGATAAGAAGTGTATTTGGATAAAAATCTTTCATGTCATCTGATTGGAAAAGTTTGTCCATCTCTACGTCGCCATTTCCCCAGCCTAAAGTAGAAAAAGGCCATAATGCAGAAGAAAACCAAGTATCAAGAACGTCAGGGTCTTGAGTTATATTTTTAGATGCACACTTCGGACAAGCTGATGGCGCTTCATCTTTAGATGCAAACTCATGGTCGCAATCATCACAGTAAAATACTGGAATTTGGTGTCCCCACCAAAGTTGACGAGAAATACACCAATCTCTTAATTCGCCCATCCAAGAGTTGTAAGAGTTTATCCAGTGTGGAGGAAAAAATTGAGCTTCTCCATTGTTTGTTTTTTCTATTGATTTATTAGCTACTTCTTTTCTTACAAACCATTGTCTAGATATATAAGGTTCTACTATATTTTTACATCTGTAACAGTGTCCTACTGGGTGTTTATGGTCTTCAATCTTAACCATAAAGCCTTCTTCATCAAGTCTTTTAACAATGATGTCACGAGCTTCTAGTCTTTCAAGACCTTTAAACTCCTCAGCGTAGTCGTTTAAGATACCTTTTTCATCGAAAACTGTAATGAACTCTAAATCATGTCTCTTTCCAATTTCGTAGTCATTTTGGTCGTGTGCAGGAGTAACCTTAACAACACCAGTTCCAAAGTCCATATCAACATGTGTATCAGCGATGATTGCTACTTCTCTTTGAAGTAGTGGAAGACGTATTTTTTTACCTATCAGGTCTTTGTAGCGTTCATCATCAGGGTGAACCATAACCGCTGTATCTCCAAAATATGTCTCAGGTCTAGTTGTTGCAACTTCAACAAAACCGCTTCCATCTGCAAAAGGGTACTTGATGTGGTAAAACTTACCGTTATGGTCTTCGTGCTCAACTTCGATGTCACTAAGTGCACCATCGTGTGTACACCAGTTAACCATGTAGTTTCCACGAATAATAAGACCTTCGTTATAAAGATGAACAAAAGCTTCTTTTACAGACTTCTGAAGTCCTGCATCCATAGTAAAACGTTCACGTTCCCATGCTGGAGTTACACCCATTTTACGTAGTTGGTCTGTCATGATTCCTGCAGATTCTTCTTTCCAAGCCCATGCACGTTCTAAGAACTTCTCACGACCTAACTCTTCTTTAGTTGTTCCCTCAGCTAAAAGTTGTTTTTCAACAACATTTTGAGTAGCTATTCCCGCGTGGTCAGTTCCTGGTTGCCAAAGAGTTTTGTAGCCGTCCATTCTTTTGTATCTAGTGATAATATCTTGAAGTGTAAATGTAAGTGCGTGACCAATGTGCAGACGACCTGTAACATTTGGTGGTGGCATCATAATCGAGAAGTTTTTTCCTTCTTCTTGGATGGCTTTGTTCCCATCTACTTCGAAGTACTTTCTTTCTTCACATATTTTATAAAATTCGTTTTCTATTTTACTTGGTTCATAGCCGTTTGACATATATATCGCCTTGTTTAGAGTGCTTAAAATTTTGCGATTATATCTTAAAAGAAGTGAGGCTTTGCTTAGAAAAAGGTTTCTTCTTTCTCAATCTCAAATAGATATGAATTTATAAAGTTGAAGTAGTTGTGTATAGTCGGGTCAAGTCTTTCAAAGTGGAAAAAGCTGTCTATATTTTTTAGTAGTGTTTTTTCAACATGTTTTACAAAAGTATAGCTGTCTATCTCATCAGTAAAAGGTAAAAAAACGAAGTTAAAATATGAATCGCCTATTTTTATGGAAGTAAGTATGTCTGTTAGTCTCATAGTATCTGTTATCTTCTGGGAGATATCTTCTTGCGTGTAGAATAGAACTAGAGAAACAGGGACTTTGTAACGTCTTAGATTATATGTGAGATATTCTATGGATGGTTGAAGTTTTTCAACCAGTGTTTGTGCTACTTCGATATGTGACATACCTGTTTTTAAAAACAGTTTTATATTTTCACTTTTAGACATCAAGACTCCCTTTTTTTAAAAGAGTTTAGATTCCTGTAACTCTTTTTTTAATCTCTATTTTATCTTCATACATATGTTTATCGGCACTTTCTATAACGTCTAATAATATTTGACCAGCTTTATATTCTTTAACTCCAAATGAGAAGCTAACATGAAAAGAGTCATTTTGCGCTTTTAACTTCTTAGACATTATCTCTTCTCTAATAGTATTCAAAGTTATTATAGCTTTTGCTGAAGAAATTTTTTTAGAAAACATTATTATAAACTCATCCCCACCATACCTAACTACACTATACTTTGTTTTTCGAAGCTGATTCGCTATAAATATAAGAACCTTGTCCCCGATAACATGTCCAAAAGTGTCATTTACCAGTTTGAAATAGTTTAAGTCAATAATAGCAAGAGTACCAGGTTCTTTTAGAGTGTCTGAGTTGTCTCTTAAAAAATGATCACGTAACCATTTTCTATTTTGAACATTTGTAAGTTCATCTTTATAAACTGATTCTTTTAATTTTTCTACTTCACGGCGAAGCTCTTCAGTCTCTTTAAGAATATTGTTAAGTATCTTTTCATCTTTTTCTTTAATAGCATTTATAGCTTTAGATGTATTCGTGCTAAGTTGCATTGCACTTTTTGAAGCTTGAGTCTGTAAATCTGTTAGGTCTGAACACTCCATGATCATAAGATTTTTTGCTAGTTCTTTCTCATCTTCTATATCTACCTTGTGGTTATTAGCGTATTTTGAAAAGATAGATGCATACATACTGGGTGTAACTACAGAGAGTTGATCGATTGAGTTTTTTGTTTCGTTAGATATTATTTTTAGAATATGATTAGTAGAGTTCATGTTTTGTCACCTTAGTTCTATTACTTGGTGCATAATTATAACATATTAAAATAATTATGTATTTAAACGGCTGACATTTTGAATACATAATTATTCTAATTTCCAAAACATCAATTTATTTGCTTCATCTGCTGTTATTAACTCATTATTGGTATGAAAATCAATTTTTATAATAGTCTGTTTATGACCATAAAGTAGATACTCTTCTTCTAGTGTTTTTGTGTCAATAACAGAAATTTCTCCACTTTCATTTTTAACAAATGCGGCCTTTGTAGCATCAGGACTTAAGGCAACACTATATATGAAAAAATCGGCTTTTGTCATCTTGTACGTTTGTGGCGTTTTGTAAAGGATTACACGTTTGTCTTTTCCTCCACTTAAAAGTAAACCATTTTTGTAGTCAATGGAAAATATATCCCTTTTGTTAGCTTTATTGTAGACACTTATAATTTTGCCATCTTTGATTTGTATTTTACTTATTTGTGGTGTTTCATCAGCTGTGAAAAGATATTTTTTATCTTCACTTAACTCAAAATCTGAAAAACTGGCTAAATTGAGTTGCTTTTTATAGATGATCTTTTTTTTCTTCATATCAAAAAGTATAATTGCATTATCCATAGTAGCCATTATCACAGTGTTTGCATCTATAAACTTTATTT
>JAQIBW010000250.1 GCA_027858865.1 Sulfurimonas sp.
AAACTTATTGATTATCCAAGGAATCCAATCACTGCCGAGAAAATTGAACTTGGTAAAAAATTATACTTTGATCCTAGGCTATCTAAAAGTGGAATTATTAGCTGTAATACATGTCATAATTTAGGTGAAGGTGGTGACGATGGTGTTTCTGCTGCTATTGGTCACAAATGGACTGCAAATCCTCATCATTTAAACTCACCTACTGTATATAATGCAGTATTCTTTGAAGCTCAGTTTTGGGATGGTCGTGCAAAAGATTTAGAAGAACAAGCACAAGGTCCTATGCAAGCACATCCAGAAATGGCGTCTACAAAAGAGCATGTTGAAAATGTAGTAAATTCTATGCCTGAATATGTAAATGAGTTTAAAAATGCTTACGGTAAAGATGTAAAAATTACATTTGAGAAAGTTACAGATACTATTGGTCTATTTGAGAGAATTTTAGTTACTCCATCTGTTTATGATGACTTTCTTAACGGTGATGAAAATGCAATGACAAGTGTGCAAAAAGATGGGCTTAAAACTTTTATAGACAAAGGTTGTGCATCTTGCCACAATGGAATCTCACTTGGTAAAGGTATGAACGCATTTAATGTTACAGCTACTTACAAACATCAAAATGTTGGTGATTTTAAAGGTGATGAAAACGAAATGGTAAAAGTACCTACTCTTCGTAATATCACGCAGACTGCTCCATACTATCACAATGGTAAAATCTGGAGTTTAAAAGAAGCTATTGTAGAGATGGGAAGAATTCAACTTGGAACTGAGATTAGTGATGCAGAAGCTGCTTCTATTGAAGAATTTTTTAAAGCACTTGAGGGAAGAAAACCTATCTTTTCAATACCTATGCTTCCAGCTTCAACAGCTACTACACCTAAACCGGATATGAACTAAATAAATAGCAACATTATGTTGCTATTTAGTATTACAAAGTTCAAACTTGATGTTAGTAGCAAAGCCTATAGCTACATCACTCCAAGTCTTACCTTCGTGAAGGTCAAAACAAGCTTTGTTAATAGAACTTAGTGCTTTATTTGCACTAAAGTCTAGAATATCTATGTTGCCGGTTGCACTTAAATCACCTTTGTTAAATGTATAATTCATCGGTACATTTTTAGTAATACCGTTCATAGTTACAGCAACACTCATTACACCAGTTTTAGGTTTACCACGAACACGCTTATCTGCCTTAATATCTACGATTTTAGCTGTGATATTTTTAGAACTCATCTGCTCAAAGAAAAATTTAACAAGCTTTACATCTCTAGTATTATTTTTAGAGTTAACGCTCGCTGTATCGATTACTACGTTTGAACCTACAAGTATTTCACGAAAGTTATTTCCTTTTGGAGCGATTGCTGTGTATTTTACGCTATCAAAAGCTCCGCCAACACCAATTTTCTCTGGTGTTTTATAAGCTATCCAACTAACATTTATAGCTCCATCTTGACTTAAGATTCAAGAGCCACCGTTTGTTCCCATTTCATCATCACTAGAGTGTGTCGCAAGTAAAAACAAAGATATAAAAAATTTAACCATAATAATTCTCCTTTTGAATTACTAAAGTATATCGTAGTTTAGTTTTATCTGTTATACTTTACCTTATGAATCCTATGCTTTTTTTTATAGCCTTCTTGGGCGTTTTTATCCTACTAAATATGTACATCTCAAAAAGGCTTATAGCTAAACTAGATATGAAAAATAGGTATAAACTATATCTTCGCATATTTTTAGTCGTAAACTTTTTTGGCATCATTGGTTACATGCTTGGTCGTTACTATGTTGACATTCCTAACTGGTTATACTTTCTTTTCTCACTTCCTATAGGCATACTCTTTTTACTCTTTTGTACGGCTATTATTTACGATATATCACGAGTCCTGCTTCACTACTCTCCAATCTCACACAAGAGAAGAAACTTCTTTAAACGCTCACTCGATATATCATCTTTAGTTGTAGCAACTTCACTTAGTGCTAGGTCTATGTATGAGGCTAGACATGTAAAACTGGAAAAAGTAAATATCAAGATAAAAAAGCTAAAAAAACCATACAAGATAGTTCAACTTAGTGACATACATATTGGTGGTCTTATTGATAAAAATTTCATTCATAATATAGTTCAAAGAGTAAATGTACTAAAACCTGACATTGTTGTTATAACAGGTGACTTGGTTGACATAGATATTATCCGTGCCAAAGAGATACTAGATGAGTTAAAAAACTTAAACTCTAGATATGGAACTTTTTTTATAGTCGGAAATCATGAGTATTTTCATGACATCGGAGCTATTATTAATGCAGTTAAAAATCTTGGCATCAGAGTTCTAGAAAATGAAAATGTATATATAGGGGAGGAGGGAGAAGGTTTTAACCTTGCCGGTGTTTATGATGTCTTTGGATACAGAACTAACACTTATGTGCCGGAGATAAGCAATGCACTTCGTGGCTTAAAAGACTCACCGACAGTATTACTTGCTCACCAGCCTAGGTATATAGAAGAAGTAACCCATAGTGTTGACTTGATATTAAGCGGTCATACTCATGGTGGACAGCTCTATCCATTTAGGTTTCTTGTTAAACTTCAACAGCCTTACATAAGCGGTCTACATCAGCACAATGAGAACTTACAAATATATGTGAACAAAGGTACAGGTTTTTGGGGACCACCTATGAGACTAGGGGCAAGTAGTGAGATAACCGACATAACATTAGAACCAGTAGTTTAAAGTAACTTTTTAAACATAATAATATTTTTACTATTGTGTTTTACTATTTCAAGCTTAAACTCAGATGCCAAATACTCAAATGTTTTCAGAGTGAAAAAACCTATATGCGTCATATCTTTTATGTAAAACCAATTTAAAAATTTCTCATCATTACTTGGATGAAAGTAAGTCATAAGAAGCAAATAGCCGTTTTTATTGAGATGTGAAAGTAGCTCTTTTATAGTACCCAGAGGATTAGCCAGATGCTCGATGACTTCAGTAGATACGATCAAATCGTACTTCTTATCTTTATATACTTTTTTAGGAAAATAAAACAAGTCAAATACATCGCAAGAGAAACCAACTCTCTCTAGTAAAATAGGCAAAACTTCACCCTCTCCACAACCAAAATCAAGTACTGTTTTTATATCTTTAGCATTTGGTGTAACAAACTCTTCTATGAGATTTTCAAAAATCTTCACATAACCAAGGGACTCTAAATTGTTGTCGTGATTATCGTAGTGCTTTTTCTCATCTTCAGCTTTTAGATAAAATTTTTCATCCATAAAAATGTAGTCACATTCTAAACATTTATAGTAAATCTTATCTATTTTAGAGTCACTTATTACGGTTGTATTACAGTCGCATATTTTACATTTTTTCATAAGTTAATTTTATCTTCTTTTGTTATAATTATTGCCATATCAATTAAACACAATAGAATAAGGAACTTTAATGGCATATTTTAAAAAAGTAAAACTAAAAGATAAACTTTACGGCATGGTTTTTGGTGCTGGAAAAGTTACTCAGGTATTTGAAGACTCTCACTACAAGATAATGGTTACATTTAAAAATGGTTATGAGATTCCATATACAGAAGATGGAGTACCTGGCTGGGGTAACTTCAAAAAACAAACTATTTTTTACAAAAAAGATATTGACCTCACAGATGTAGACTTCTCTCCTATTTCAAAAGTTTTGTCTCCTAAAAAGATTATAAAACTTCGTGAGAAGAAAAAGCTAGAAGTTAGACTTCCATCTGGCATCTGGTCAAACTGTGTTAAATGTGCAAAAGAATATGTTGAAGAGATGCTAGAAAATGAAAACTATCACCTTTTTAGAAAAAAGGCTGATTAATATGAAAAAGCTAATATTTACATCTCTTTTACTAGTAGCATCTACACTCTTTGCTGAACGAGTTTTTGTAGATAAAAGCACATCTTTGATCTGGCAAGACCACCAAGACAATAAAGGACTTTCCATAACTTACTATCAGTCTGAGGATTACTGTGCAAACCTAGTCATAGGAAAATACAGCAACTTTCGTATTCCTACTCTTGTTGAGCTTCAAAGCATTGTAGATTATAAGAAGTATAATCCTGCTATTAAAAAGGGTTTTGACTACGTTAGCGATGAGTATTACTGGACAACTACACCATTTGCAGATGATAAAAAGATAGTCTGGCTAATAAACTTCAAAAAAGGTGAGAGAACAGTAAAAGACATGCACTATGACAGGCATATAAGATGTGTTCAAAGTTCAAAATAGTACAACTATTTCTACTAATTTTTCTTTTACAAAACCTCCATGCCCTGCGACCTACCGTAGTAGCTGGATCATTTTACACAGACAATAAACAAGAACTTCAAACACAAGTTAAAACTCTACTTCTAGATGCTAAAACATTTTCTAAAAAAAACATAAATGCTATCATCGTTCCACATGCAGGTTATGTTTTCTCGGCAAATGTAGCATCTACGGCTTATAAAACACTAAACAAAAAATACAAAAACATATTTCTCATCGGTTCAAGCCACTACGTTAGTTTTGATGGTGCATCTATTTATAACACAGGGGACTATGAAACACCTCTTGGAAATGTTAAAGTAAATAAGACTATTGCATCAAGACTCATTCAAAATTCTAAATACTTTACCTTCCGTGAAGATGCCCATAAAAAAGAGCATTCACTAGAAGTACAACTTCCTTTTTTACAAACTATCTACGGTGATGAACTAAACATTATTCCTATCATCATAGCTACTTCAAACATAGATACAATCAAGTCCATAGCAAAGAGTTTATCGCCCTACTTTAATGATGATCATCTTTTTATAATAAGTACAGACCTGTCGCACTACCCTACATTTGACGATGCAAATATTGTAGATGAAAAGACACTCGACTCACTTACTAAAAACAGTCCTATAAAGTTTTTAGAGGCTTTGGCAAAAAATGAAGATGCGAAGATAGAAGCTCTGCAAACCTCCGCCTGCAGTTGGAGTTCGCTTCTTACACTTCTCTACATAACAAATGACAAGCCATACAAGTACGAGATACTCGACTATAAAAACTCTGCATATAGCAAATATGGCGACAAAAAAAGAGTAGTAGGTTACGGGGCAATGAGAGTTTATAAATCAAATGAGTTTTTTCTCACTTTAAAAGAGAAACAAGAACTACTAAACATTGCTAATTTAACTCTATATCAAGCTATACAAAAGAAGAAAAGATTAGTCATAGATGAAAGCAAAGTATCTGCTAAACTAAAACAGCCTCTAGGAGCTTTTGTGACTCTTTACAAGAATAATAAACTCAGAGGTTGCATAGGAACATTTGAGCCTGATAAACCGCTCTACAAGGTCATAGTAGACATG
>JAQIBW010000052.1 GCA_027858865.1 Sulfurimonas sp.
CTTACAATAAGTTGATTTACATTTCTAATAATGTCTAAAACATTAATCAAGTGTTTTTGAATTTTGTAAGAACGATTTGTCATTATAAAGACTAATATACTTGTAATCGTAACAAAAACAAGACCTTTAAATGTTTGAAAAAAAGAATACAAATTTTCATTGATGTTAAGATACTCGATTGCCTCATCTGAAATAATAATCCATAAAGAAGCAAATAAAGCATAAAAAAATGCGATTTTTATAGGAGCATAGGTTATTCTTTTACTAATAAATTTTATCATTTAAGTGTTTCCTCTAATTAAACTTGCTATCTTACTTCAAAGTCTCCGCTAAAAAGTTCTTCACTCTCTTGCATCTCAACAGCATCTACTGCACTGTGCTGTGAACCTTTTTTTAGAAGATTTGTAAAGTACTCAAGTTTTGAGCTGTGACATGTGACACCAGCTTCAACAGAGCCATCTGGCAGATTCTTTACATATCCGCTATATCCAGAATTTTTAGCATTTTTCTGCACATTCAATCTATAGTAAACCCCTTGTACTTTTCCGGTGATTTTAAATTTATAATTTTACATAAAACAAAAATACAATTAAAATCAAATTTTTGTATTTAAGTTGATTTGTATTAAACTTCATGTACTTAAAATGAAGGACTAAAATGGCAACAGGTTTTTTTGCTGTATTTGATGACATAGCAGCTCTGCTAGACGATGCAGCTGCGATGAGTAAGATAGCAACTAAAAAGACAGCTGGCATCTTGGGTGATGACCTCGCGGTAAATGCACAAAAAGCATCAGGCTTTGCATCTTCAAGAGAAATTCCTGTACTTTGGGCGATAACTAAAGGTTCTTTTAGAAACAAACTCATCATCCTTCCTGTAGCTTTTTTACTAAGTGCCTTTGCCTCTTGGATAATAGTACCCATACTTATGATGGGCGGAGTATATCTGGCTTATGAAGGTGCTGAGAAAATCATTGAGTACTTCTTTGCACACAAGCCTGAGCAAAGAAAAGAAATTCTAAAACAGATGTCAGAAGAAGAGATACTGGTGATAGAAAAACAAAAGATAAAATCAGCGATACTTACAGACTTTATACTCTCTATAGAGATAGTCATTATGGCTCTTGGAACAGTTCTGGAAAAATCACTTCCTATTCAGGTTATCGTTGTAACTATAGTAGCTATTTTAGCAACCATAGGAGTTTACGGCGTAGTAGCACTAATAGTAAGAATGGACGACTTCGGATTTAAACTCATAGACAAAGCGGGTGAGGGTAAGAGTCTGCTAAAGTCTACAGGAGAGATCCTAGTACTTGCTTTGCCAAAAGTTATAAGAGCACTAACTGTTGTAGGAACACTGGCAATGATACTAGTCGCAGGTGGCATCTTTGTACATAACGTGCATCAGATACATGACTTTTTACATTTCTTACCTAGTATGGTTGCAGAACTATTAGTCGGTTTAATTATTGGGCTTATTGCTGCCCTCGTTCATGGCGTTTTTATGAAAGTTTTTAAAAAATAGATTTACTATTTTGAGATAAGTTGCAAAACATCTTCAAACCCACCAGCAACTATCTCGGCTGAACAAGCTATCATTAGATTTATAGGGTAGTCGAAGTCTTCTATGATTTTACCGTCGCTGTCTGCGTAGAGTCCATCAGCTAAAGTTGTTACTTCATGAAAACTATCTATGTATGCGGCGGAGTTTTGCATATAGCCATATACTTTCTTGCCTAAAGCGCTTGCAAAACCACACTCCCATACTGTTCCACTATCTGCTTCTTTGCCTCTAAAGGCATTTAGATTTGCTATGACAATGTCAGCATCTTTGATTAGTTTCACATTGGCGTGAAATATATCTTGGGCTATTTTTTGTTTTGGCTGTTTAAAATCTACAATATTATCAAGAGGATACAAACCCTTATGCCCGTACGTCTCACATAGTTTAGAATATTTTTGTCCTATCTCTATAGAATCTTGTTCAAAAACATCTGGTCCTGCTATGTATATTTTCATATTCCTGCTTTTTTTAGTCTTTCATAGTTTTTACAAGCACCCATACTTCCGCCATCACAGGCTTTACCAAATAACTCTCTTGCTTTTGCCTTATTTTGCTTTACTCCATCGCCTTTGATGTAGATTATCCCTAAAGTATTACAGCTATTGTTGTTTTTAGCATCACAGCCTTTAGTGTAAAATTTGATTGCTTTGCTTTTGTCTTGTTTTACTCCATCGCCTTTAGCGTAGATTATCCCCAGAGCATCACAAGCATATTTATTTCCACCATTACATGCTTTAGTATAAAGTTTTATTGCTTTACTTTTGTCTTGTTTTACAAGATCACCAACATCATATAAAAACGCCAAATTATTACAACTATTCATCTCTCCAGCATCACATGCTTTAGTGTAAGTTTTGATTGTCTCTTGTATATCTTGTTTTTTCCCATGATGTGCGTGCTCATGAGCTGCAGTGGCAAATAAGTTTATGCTAAATAGTAAGCCTATACTCATAATTATTTTAATCATTATTAATCCTTGATTATTTTTTCATTTATGTATTGTATCAAAAGCTATTAATGTTTTTCAGAAATATAGTATAATTTCTAACTCAAATGGATGGTCTATTTTTTTTTGGCTATGTTTGATATCTTTATTATTTTATCGAGGACACAATGAACGTTTCTGATGTAGTGTTTGAAATGGAACTTAGTGGCGTTGATTCGGCAGATATTGCCGATATCGTTAAACTTTACGGTGGTAGAGTTATTAGTAGTGAACTGATTGACGAGGAGCTTCTTAATAGAGGTTATCCAAAGATTTTCACGATTGATTATGATTCGTATGATGAATATGGTGTTTGGGAAGATGATGAGTATAACTCAACAGAAAAATTTCCACATAAACAACAATATTTTGATTAGAAAGATAGAGTTATGACAAACAAAGAATTGATAAATGCTTATTATCAGATG
>JAQIBW010000042.1 GCA_027858865.1 Sulfurimonas sp.
GTATCATATTGTCCAATTTTTATTCTATTTATACCTTTTTTTAAAAGATTTTGAGACTTTGTAAGCATAGAAGCATGAATATCAAAAACATACCTATATCTTGCATTCTTAGAATCATAGAGTGTAAAATAATTTATTTGATTGTTTCGTAATCTTTTATCAAAATTTAAGACAAGTCTATCATCTTTGAATCTTACTGATTTTAGTTTATGCGCTGATTGTATTTTAATATTATTTGAGTTTGATTCTTTAATTGATTTTGATTTTGGAGCTTTATAAGAAGTTTTTGGTTTTATTTTTGATAGTTCATCTGAATATTGTGAGATATCTATATGAAGTTTATTTCCACTTTTAACAATGCCTCTTAAAGCACTACTTCTAAGTTTAATATCCTCTGCCATAATGGCACGAAGATAAAGATTTTTATAGTCATTATATGCACGAAACTGATTCGACTTTGAACCACTCTTCATAAAATTATCAGCTCGCTTTAAAAGCTCGCTATCACTTTGTGCATAGAGAGAAATAACAATAATAAAAAAGAGACTAAGAAGACGCATCATTCTTTGCTTATTCGCCTACCATCAATTTATTTATTAACTCTTTTACTGAGATAATTTCATCTAACTTATAGCCGTTAGTTCCTGAGAAAAATAGACCTGTCTCAGTATTTCCTAAAAATGCGTCACTTAGTCTATCTGCTATACAATAACCAACTGCTTTTGCTTCTTCACCACGGTTACATGGAGCAACACAGTTTGAGATACACTTAATAGCAGGACCCTCTCTTTTTTCAACTAAGTGAGTAAGATTTGTTACAACACCTTGAGCCGGATATCCAACAGGTGAGCCCATTAGTTTTATATCTTCTTTTTTAGCATTTATCAGAATATTCTTAAAATTTATATGTGCGTCACACTCATGAGTACCAATAAAACGAGTTCCCATTTGAACTGCAGATGCACCAAGAGAGATCATCTCCTCAATATCTTTTTTATCCCAAACACCACCCGCAGCAATAACAGGTATATTGCCCCATTTAGCAGCTTCTTCTACAACTGGACCGACAATATTTTCTAGTTGGTTTTCTGGCATTTTACACTGCTCATAAGTAAAACCTTGGTGTCCACCACTCTTAGGCCCTTCAACCACTACAGCATCTGGAAGTCTGTTATATCTTTTTTGCCATCTTTTACAGATGATTTTAAGAGCTTTAGCTGATGATACAATAGGTACAAGTGCTACATCAGGGAAACCTTCAGTAAACTCTGGCATATTTGTAGGAAGACCAGCACCAGTAATAATAATATTAAAACCGGCTTCACAAGCATCTTTTACAACACGACCATAATCATTCATTGCATAAAGGATATTTGCGGCAAGAGGCTTATCCCCACATATTTTTCTAGCATTTGCCACAATCTTATGTAAGGCTTCTGGAGAGTAGAAGTTTGCCTCGCTTAAAGGTCTGTCTGAAACTAGTTTTTTTGCATATGTTTTATCTTCGTAATAACCAGTACCAACTGTACTAATTACACCTAATCCACCCTCTTTTGATACATTGCCAGCTAGTTGATCCCAACTAATACCAACACCCATACCGCCCTGAACTATAGGCTTTTCTATTACATATTTTCCAATTTTTAATGACTCAAAACTCATCTAATTAACCTTTAATTTTGCAAACTTTCTTTTTCCAACTTGAAGAATATACTCGCCACTACAAAGTTGTAATTGCATATCCGATATCTTTTCTTGGTTTATTTTAACAGCACCTTGCTTAATATCTCTTCTTGCTTGTGAAGTAGATGGCTCAATGTTACAATCAACTAAGGCTTTTGCTATCCAAACCTCTCCTTCACAACTATATTCATCTATATCTGTTGGAATTTGACTTTTGACATGAACTTTATCAAACTCTATTTTAGCCTCTTTCGCTAATTCATCATTATGAAATCTAGCAGTTATTTCTAGTGCTAACTCTTCTTTTACTTTTTTAGGGTGAAGAGACCCATCTTCTACACCACTCTTGATTGTAGCAATCTCTTCTAAAGATTTTGTACTTAGAAGCTCGTAAAATCTCCACATCAAATCATCAGAGATACTGAGAACTTTTCCAAACATATCGTTTGGCTCGTCAGTTACACCAATATAGTTATTTAAAGATTTACTCATCTTTTGAATACCATCAAGACCTTCCAAAATAGGCATCATTAAAACTGCTTGTTGTTTTTTTACATCGTAAGTCTTTTGAAGTTGTCTTCCCATTAAAAGGTTAAACTTCTGATCAGTTCCACCTATTTCTACATCACTTTTAAGGTGAACACTATCGTAACCTTGAAGTAGTGGATACATAAATTCACTAACTGCAATAGGAGTATTTGAAGCATGTCTTTTTGAAAAGTCATCACGTTCTAGCATCCTTGCAACTGTAAGAGTTGAAGCCAATTCTAGCATACCTGCTGCACCAAGTGCTTCTAACCAGTCTTTATTGTAAACTATCTCTGTCTTACTCTTATCTAAGATTTTAAAAGCTTGTGTAGTATAACTAGCAATATTCTTTTTAATATCTTCTTGACTTAAAACTTTACGAGTAGCACTCTTTCCAGATGGATCACCAATAGCCGCAGTAAAATTACCTATAAGAAATTGTACAATCCCACCATATTTTTGAAATGTTGCAAGCTTTTGCAGAAGTACCGTGTGACCTAAGTGCAAGTCGGGAGCAGTTGGATCAAAGCCGGCTTTTACTGTATATGGTTTCCCCTCTTCAAAATACGCTTTTAATAACTTTTCAATTCTTTCATTATCAATTATTTCAGCACTGCCTCTATCTATTTCTCTTAAAGCTTCTTGTAACATATATTCTTTTCCCTATTTTCTAATTTCTATCTATTTAACGATACGCGTCATCTGTCCTGATGAGATGTATAACTTTTATATTTTGTTCCATTTTAGCACGAAGTGAATTAATATCTGATTCTTTTGATTCAAAACCAAGCTCACAATATCGCGATGACTCACTCTTGTTTTTGCCTAGCTCTATAGAATTTATATCTACATTTAATTTTACTAAAAAGTTTAAAAACTCTGCTAAGGTGCCTTTTCCACTAGGAAGGGAAACTATTACATTATAGTTATAAACATTTTGTTTTTCCCATCTTACAAATAGCATTGGTTCATTTGCTTCTAGTTTTTTAGCAGCACTTTTACACATTTTGTGATGTACATGAGCTTTGCCTTTTTCTAAAAAAGCCACTATCTCATCACCAGATTTTGGATGACAACAATAATCAAAAATGATATCGCTTACATTAGAGGTACTATATATTTCTGTACCTCCAATCTTATATAGCTTTAGTTTAAATCTGTGACGAGAAAGAAATCTTTTAAATCTAGAATTTTGACTTATCTCCATAGTATATCTATAAATTACATCACGAAAATGCTCTATATCAGCAGGAATTGAGTACCTTTTATCACAATTGTGTCTATCAAACCAGTCTTCAACTCTTGAATGGTTCAGATTCATAGCTGTTGCTACAATATTTACACTAGATTTTGCATTTATATCTCTAACTCTGGCATTACAGGTTAATCTCATATTTGTTTTTGCTTTAGATGTTTTTACTGCATCTATCCAAGAACACCTTGTAGCAATCTCACCCGATACATTAATCTTAACTATAGCACCATTTTGTAGTTCACTTAGTAGTGGTGTTTTTACTTTGTTAACAAGTGCAGATTTTGCTGTATTACCAACTTCTGTATGTACAGCATATGCAAAGTCTAGAACAACTGCACCGCGAGGAAGAGTAAAAGCTTCTCCTCTTGGAGAAAATACGACTATATCTTCAGAATATAAATCATTTTTAATAAGCGCATAAAAATCCTCAACAGACTCATTTTGATATCCTAAATTATGTAACCAATCTAGCTTAATGTTGTTTCCGCCACTTTTATATTTCCAGTGTGCAGCAACTCCAAGTTCAGCAGTTTTATGCATGTCAAAAGTTCTGATTTGTACTTCAAATATTGCAGTATTATAAAATACAGTAGTATGAATAGTTTGGTAACCATTATCCTTTGCAACAGCTATATAATCTTTAAATCTTGAAGATAGTGGTTGAAAGTGTAAGTGGATAAGTCCCAAAATATTATAGCATTTTACAGGATCGCTAGTTAAAATCCTAACAGCTAAAAGATCTAGTACTTCATCGATAGAAACACCTTTTCTTTGCATCTTTAAGTAAATTGAATAACGATGTTTTACACGAGATAGTATTTCAAAATCATCTTCACAAAAACCATTTTTAGATAAAAGTTTATGTATAGACTCTTTAAATTCTTCAAGCTTCATCTCTATCGCATGGTAGTTTGTATCTAGATAGTTATCTATATTATGCTTCTCTTCTTTAAAAAGATATGAGAAACTCAAATCTTCTAATATGTTTTTCAAAAAAGAGATACCTAAGCGGTGAGCGATTGGAGCATATACAACAAGTGTCTCTTCAGCAATTCTAACTTGTTTATGTTCTGGAAGTGCATCAAGTGTAAGCATATTGTGAAGTCTGTCACAAAGTTTTACAACTAAAACTCTCACATCTTGTATGCTTGCAAGAAGCATCTTTCTAAAAGAAAGAGCTGAAACTACTAACCTTTCATTAGATGTTGAAGGTATAAGCTCAGAATCTCTAATACTATCAATTTTAGTCAATCCTTCAACTAAATGAGAAACATCAGAACCAAAAAGCTCCGTTATTTTTTCAATAGTTATATCTGTATCTACAACAACATCATGAAGCAGAGCGGCTATTGCCATAGATTCATCATCTGTGATAGATGAAACAATACTTGCTACTAATATAGGGTGGATTATGTAGGGTTGTCCGCTCTTTCTAAACTGCTTAATATGGGCAGCTTTAGAATAAATAAGAGCTTCACGAAGTTTATCACTTGGAGTGATTTGTGAAAAGAGGTATTCTTGTGCTGAGTCAACATCGTGTATATGTTTTACTTTTTCTATATCTACTTGACTCAGACTCAACTTAATTACTTCTCAATATCTACAAAACCTTTAACTTTTATAAGGCCTTGTGCGATTTCCATTAAAGCCAAGTCTGCTGCTTTAATGCTTTGAGGATCAATATTTAGTGTACTTGTAGCACCATTTAAAAGCTCATCACTTCTTTTTGCTACGGCAAGTGCCAACTGATAACGATCCATATTTGGGTTTTCTACTAAAACTTTTGCTGTTAATTCTTCAACTTTCATTTTATATATTTCCTTGAGTTTATTTTACTATTGAACAGTTGTCCATATTTCCATTTAAAATATCTAATAAGTTACCTTTTTTAGACATATCGCACACAATGATCGGTAGTTTATTATCTTTTGCAAGTGCTATAGATGTGTCATCCATAACCTTGATATGGTCGTTAAGAGCTTGCTCATAAGTTAGCACTGGTAATTTCACTGCATCACTATATTTTGCCGGATCTTTGTCATAAACGCCATCAACTTTCGTCGCTTTGATTATAACCTCAGCACCTATCTCAACCGCTCTAAGCGTTGCCGCTGTATCTGTTGTAAAAAAAGGGTTACCTGTCCCTGCTGCAAAAATCACAACACGACCTTTTTCTAAGTGACGAACTGCACGACGATTGATGTACGCCTCTGCAATCTGCTCCATTTTGATAGCTGTTTGCATACGAACTTGAAGTCCTGCATGTTCACACGCTTCTTGCATAGCAACACCATTGATTACAGTTGCCAACATTCCCATATAATCAGCAGAAGTTCTTTTGATAATTCCATCTTGTGCTGCTGTTACTCCACGGATTATATTTCCACCACCAATAACAATTCCAACTTCAATACCGGCTTCGACTAGTGTCTTTATCTCTTGAGATATATATTTCAATATCTGTGTGTCGATCCCATGACCTGCTTCACCTGCAAGAGCTTCACCTGAAAACTTAACCAATACCCGTTTGTTAGCCATGAAATTCCTTTATATATAATCCGCGAATTATATTCAAAAATGTCTTTAATATTGCTTTGAGTGAATTTACACAATCATTTTTTCAAGTTCTTCATCTATTTCTTTAAGTAAATCATCTATTTTAGTGGTGACTTTTACTTCTATACTTTTATGAATCGGTATATACGACATACTTTTTTTATCAGGTTTTGTACTAGCTTCATCTTCTGAGATTGAGATATAACCTATTCTTTTTATTGAGGTATCTACTATATCTTTTTTATCTTTTTGGCGTACAAATACAAATTTATTATGCCCATAGTATGCTGCAAATACAGCATTTTCATCAAGTAGTTTTTTATCTTTTTTAAGCACTTTAGCAACATTTTCATCAACATGATTTCTTACTTCTCTAC
>JAQIBW010000304.1 GCA_027858865.1 Sulfurimonas sp.
CTACTGATGTTTTAAGAGAGCAGTTTAAAACTAACTTTTTTGGACTTCATGAACTTACATATCAAACTCTTAAAATTATGCGCAAACAAGGTTATGGAAGAATCATCCAACACTCTTCAGTTTTAGGCATCATCTCACTTCGTTTTCGAGGAGCTTACAATGCTTCAAAATATGCTATCGAAGGTTTGTGTGACACTCTTCGCTTGGAGC
This sequence comes from Sulfurimonas sp., assembly GCA_027858865.1. Taxonomy (GTDB): domain Bacteria; phylum Campylobacterota; class Campylobacteria; order Campylobacterales; family Sulfurimonadaceae; genus Sulfurimonas. Next base: position 211 of record JAQIBW010000304.1, read on the forward strand.
TTATGGAAACAGACATTCATATTTGTACAATAAATACAGGACCAATTCGCTCAGACTTTAGAAAAAATGCTATTAAGATGTTTAAAAAGAACGTAGCATCTAAGGGAAGTGTTTTTGAAAAACAATACAATGAAGAGCTTTTGACTGTAAAAGAGAAAGATGGTGACATCTTCACAAAAGACACTGATGTTGTTATAAAAAACATAGTCCACGCACTAGAATCTAAAAACCCACAACCCAGATACTACAACACTTTTGCTACGCATCTACTTGGTGGATTTAAGAGGGTTTTGTCTACGCGTATACTTGATAAGATTTTGAGGAAGATTTAAATATTTTTAGTTATTTAAAGGTATAAATTGTACAATACTATAAATAATTTCATAAAGGAAAAAAATGTTAAAATCAGTTTTTGTATCAATAAGTATAATGTTCCTTCTAGTTCTAACAGGATGTGGAGATAAGGCAAGTGGAATAACTTTTAAAGAGTATAGTCCTCAGTTAGCAACTAAAAAAGATTCAGCTAAAGTTGTTATATTTCGTCCAGATAGAATGATTGCTAGTGCTGAAACAGTATTAGTTATGGAAAATTCCAAGAACAGAGGTGAACTGCTTCCCGTAGGATTTTTAGCGTTTGATATTCCAATCGAGATAACTAAATTACACACAGAAACAGGTTACATAGATCGTATATACACATTAAGTCCAGAAAGTGGAGGTGTATATTATTTTGAAATGCAATTATCAAATTATATTATGGTTGGTGCATTGGATTTAGTTCCTACCAATGAAGAAGTTGCATTTGCTAAAATGCAACATTTAAGAGAATCAATCAAAGTAAAAAAATAATTACTATCTATCTCATTTCCTAAAAGAAAGATGGCTTACGGAAAATCATTTTTTACTTAAGTCACATTTTAAATCAATATCGCTACAATCTGCAAACTAAAATTATAAGGATTATTTATGAAACTGCTAAATATACTAATCTTGTCTTTATGTATGGCATACAGTGTAAGTGCCGATATTGTTAAAAATTCTGCAAATACTATGAAAGATACAAAAACGAACTATTTATGGCAAGACACAAAAGATGTCTCAACAACAAAAAGAAATTTTACAGATGCAGTTGATTATTGTAAAAACTTAGAACTCGACGGACATAAGTCTTGGGAACTACCTGGTTTTATGGAACTGTTCTCTATAGTAGATACGAAAGTTTACAATCCTACTATCTCAGGAAATTTCAAATATGTTGTAGCACAAAACTACTGGACATCTAAAACATTTGCTAATGCGACAAGTAAAGAAGCATTTGTAATAAATTTTATATCTGGTGCATTCAATAGAGAAAAAATGGGTGAATTGTTTTACGTAAGATGTTATAAAAAGAGTAAATAAAATTTAAGTAGGCGAGGCTAAAGCCTCACTTCCTAAGCTAGCGTTTCTACTTCATAAAAGCCAAAAGAGATGCTGTTACTGCAACATTAAGTGACTCAACCTCTCTTTGCATCGGTATACTTATGGAGTCGTTGCAAAGCTTCTCAACTTCAGGACTTACTCCATCACTTTCATTTCCTAAAACAAAGATAGACTTATTAGTTGGTTTAACATCATAGATGCTAGTTTTAGCATGAGATGATAGAGAGTATATCTTTGTACTTGCATCAAGCGCTGGAAATATTTCATCAAGAGAGTTACAATAATAAATCGGAAGTTTAAAAAGTGTTCCTGCACTTGCTTTGATTACTAACGGAGATATCTTTGCAGAGCTTTTTTTAGGAAGTATGATTCCATCTACATTTCCAGCTGCACATGAACGAATGATCATCCCAAGGTTTTGAGGGTTATGGATACCATCTAGTGCGATAAGTCTAAAGCTTTTCATCTCTTTAATTTCACTAGCACTTTTGTAAGTCTGAGCGATGATGTCTATTGCTACACCCTGATCTTGTTTAGCATTTTTACTTATGCGACTTAGAGAGTTTTTCTCATGGTAAGTTATATCTATATTTCTTGTCTTTGCAAGTTCTAGTATAGTCTTTACAGCTCCCTCAGGTTTATTGCTAGATGCCAGATGAAGTTTGTGTACTTCTACAGTAGAGTCTTGTAAAACTTCAATTACAACATTTCTGCCATAAAGTGTGATGATTTTTTCAAAGTATGCTTTTTTATCTTTATATTCTTGTGAGTCATTAGAATCTTGCAAATGTTTTTCCTTTTAATTAAACGATATTATATACAATCTCTGTTTTATTTTTGATTACTTGTATCTCTTTGATTTGAAGTGTATCTATTTCTAAAGACATAAACTCTTGCATAGAGTTTATGTTGTTCTTTGCAAGCTCTCTTAAAACTAGACCTCTATAAGCTTTAGCCCAGTGGCTTACAGTTTTCCCGCCTTTTAAAAACTTTAGTGTTGTGTATGGTTTGTTGACTTTGTAAAACTTATCATAGTAACCGGCGCGAAGGTCCAAGATGTCATCATTGTTTAAGTACAAATCTAACTGATATGAGAATCTCTCTTTATAAAACTTATCCGGAGCTATACTTCCGATATCGTTTCCTTGTTTTACTTTGTAATTAGCTATCGTATCTCCGCCTAAAATTGGACCGTAAAGGTTTGAGAAAATAATAGTATTCTTTTTTAGGTATTGCACTTGTTTAGCATCTACAGTATTTATATCCAAGTAATTATAAGCCACACCTTGATATCTCTGTATTGCTGGCATTAGTGGAGAATTAAACAAGTCCTTTATATATGCTTCGCAGTCACTCATTTTTTTAAAACCAAAGAGGTTTTTAATTGCCTCTTCATCACCGCTTGTTACTATTTTATTGTATTGGTTGAGTATTTCATCTCTTGCTTGATTAGAACCAAGAAGCTCTTTTGGGGTTTCTCCGCCACCACTATTTTTTCCCTCTGAAGGTGAGAATAGCACTTTTAGCATATATATCCTTGTTGTTTTTGGTAGACAAATTTTTATCTAATTGTATCAATTTAAATGATATAATAGGTAAAAATAAATATAGGGGTTTGTTGTGAAGAAATTTTTAATGTCTCTTTTTATAACTTTATTATCTGTTACAGTAGCAAGTGCGAGCGCATCGTTGGGAAGCGTTGAGCTAACAAAAGGAAATGTAAAAGTTAAGAGTGAGGGTTCATTTAAAAAGAGTAAAGTGGCTAAAGGTTTAGAAGTAAAAAAAGGTGATCTTATCACTACTTCTAAGAATTCAAATGCAGTTATAAAGCTTTTAGATGGTTCGACTCTAGTTTTGGACGCGAGTTCAACTCTACACTTTGTATCTGCAAATATGGCAGAACAAGAAACGGGTAAGGTTTATTATAAAATCACTTCAAGAGATGCAAAGAATGCTCTTAAGGTAAAAACTCCTTTCGCAATTATTGGGATCAAGGGTACCACTTTTATAGTAGACTCTGGAAAGAAATCATCTGTTAAACTTCAAGAGGGTGTTATTGGAATCCAAAGCATTAAAGAAGAGTTTGAGCTTTACAGAAAAGCAGTTCAGGCTGAGTACAACAAGTACTTATCAGAACAAGAAGCTGCGTATCAAAAATACCTCAATGAGCAAAATAAAGGTGCAGCCCTTCTGACTAAAGAGTTTGATCTTCAAGCTGGAAACACTATCTCCTTTGATGGAAATAAAGTTGATGAGAAAGCATGGACAAAAGAAGACGACGCAGAATTTGAACGTTTTGAGAAACTTATGGGATCTATAAAGTAGTTTAAATGAAAGACAAGCTTCTCTATCTTGGTGTTTTAGTACCTATTTTAATAGTAGCACTCTTGTTGAACATATATAAAGTAGAACCATTTGAGAGTTTTTCACTTCGTTATAATGATATTAACTTTGACTTACAGACAAAAAACCCGAGTAAAGATGTAGTTTTTGTAGCAGTAGATGAGCCAAGTGTAAATGAGTTTGGTAGATGGCCGTGGAATAGAGAGATAATTGCTAAAGGAATAGATGGGCTGAGAGATGCTGATGTTGTTTTGATGGATATGATATTTTCAGAACCAACATCAGAAGAACAGGATTTAGTATTGGCTGAGTCACTTTCAGGATTAAACTCTAGCGTATGTGGTTTTTTTCTAAGAGAAAAATCTACACAGAAGGTTACAGATGAAGCATTAGAGATACTTGGTGATTCATCGCTTGACCTGCTTCAGTCCCAAATATCAGAGTTTAATAACCCACTCTTTGTCAGTGCTCCATTTGCAGAGATGAATATTTTACCTATTTTAGAATCATGCTCTTTAAGTGGAAGTTTCTCTACTCTTAGTGAGAGTGACCATCTTCTTCGCTCTTATCCTATTGCAGTATATTTTAAAAATATCTTATATCCTTCTCTAGCTATTCAAGGTTTGAGACTAAAGTTTAACAAAGATATAAAGAGAGTAGATGAGTCTCATGTAGAAATTAATGAACGCCTAGTTGGTCTGAATGATCAAGGGTTTATAAGACTTAACTTTTATAATCCAAAACTATATAATATAGTATCATTTTTAGATGTTGCTACAAAGAAGATAAAGCCTGAATATTTCAAAGGTAAGATAGTTATTCTTGGAATTACTGAAGTTGGAGCTGGTGATGTTGTAAGTACTCCTATGGGTTCTTTGCCTGGGCCACTGCTTCACTATACTTTTATATCTAATCTATTAGAAAACCATCTTATCAAAGAACCAAAAAATATAACTCCTGCTTTGATAGTTTTAATGGTTCTCTTACCGTTTATTTTGGTACTCTTATTTAAAAAGATACTGCACAGAGTAGTAATAAATATAATCATCTATCTAATAGTATATGCCTACATAAGGTATCTGTTCGTAACTGACATGATATATATAGACCTTTTTTATCCTCTAATATCTTTAGTTGTTAGTTTGGTGTCAGTAGAAGCTATAGCCTTTACCTTACAAGAACAAAGCGGTAAGTTTATGCGAGGAGCATTCTCTAGTTACCTATCAGGTGATTTGCTTGATAAACTCATAGAAAATCCAGAAGCATTGGCTCTTGGTGGTGAAAGTAAAGAACTCAGCATACTCTTTAGTGATATTCGTGGATTTACTACTATCTCCGAGTCTATGGATCCGGTTAGTCTTATTACATTGTTAAACAGGTATTTCACCCCTATGACAAATGCAGTACTAGATAATGGTGGGATGCTTGATAAGTATATAGGAGATGCTGTTATGGCATTTTTTAATGCACCTGTAGATATTAAAGATCATGCAGATGCATCTTGCACGACAGCCTTACAAATGATAGAAAAACTAGATGTACTAAATGAAGAACTCGCTCTTGAAAACATCAATCCTATCAGAATAGGTATTGGAATAAATACAGCAGATGTAGTCGTTGGAAATATGGGTTCAGATACAAGGTTTAACTATACCGTTATTGGCGATGGTGTAAACCTTGCATCTAGAGTTGAGGGTCTTACGAAAAACTATGGTGTAAATATTCTCATTACAGAGTTTACTGTGGCAAAAATAAGTGACAAATTTATACATAGAGAAATAGAACCTGTAAAAGTAAAAGGCAAAGATGAGGCAGTGCTTCTATATGAACTAATGCCAAACAGTGATAAGTCTAGAGATATTAAAAAACTATATGATGTGGCACTTACTACATATAAGCGTGGTGACTTTAAAGAAGCAGAACTTTTATTTGGTTATTTAGTTGAAGATTATGATGATAATCCGTCAAAATATTTTTTACCACATATTAAAGATGAACAGCTATGGGGTGTTCATAAAATGACAACAAAGTAGCGGGGAAATTATAATGAAACAAGTAAGAAGCCTAGGTGCAAACGAAATACTACAAATGATATTTACATACCTGACTGAAGTATCTTCTTTAAGAGAATATGATGAAATTCTAATGGTTCTAGCCAATATGGGTAGAGCCTTGACCTCTGCTGATAGGTGTACAGTTTGGGTTGTTGATGAAGATAAGAAGGAGATTTGGACTAAAGTCGCACATGGTATGGATGCTATAAGATTGCCAATGGACTCCGGAATTGTTGGTAGTTCTATTACAACTGGTAAAAAGGTTATTATAGACGATGTTTACCTTGATGACAGATTTAATTCGGATATAGACAAGAAGACAGGTTACCGCACAAAAAGTATGATGGTAATTCCTATGTTTGATAATGATGATAATATTATTGGGGCTTTTCAGGTTATTAACCATAAAGGAGAAAGCGGTATATTTGACACAAGAGATATGGAACGTCTTATGTTGGCAAGTACATACGCAGCTGAGACTCTTGTATCTGCACGTCTGACTAATGAGATAGAAGATACGCAAAAAGAAGTTGTCTTTACTATGGGTGCTATCGGTGAGAGTAGAAGTAAAGAGACAGGTAACCATGTAAAGAGAGTTGCGGAGTATTCAAGAATCTTAGGTCTTGCATATGGAATGGATGCAAAAGAAGCAGAGCTTTTAAAACAAGCTAGTCCAATGCATGATATTGGTAAGGTAGCAATTCCGGATGCCATATTAAAAAAACCTGGTCGCTTTAACGATGAAGAAAGAAAAGTAATGGATACTCACGCAGAGCTTGGTTATGGGATGATTAAAAATTCTGACAGAGCACTTTTAAAAGCTGCTTCTATAGTAGCATATGAGCATCATGAAAAATGGAATGGAAACGGATACCCAAGAAAGCTAAAGGGCGAAGAGATTCATTTATATGGGCGTATAACTGCTTTGGCTGATGTATTTGATGCATTAGGCTCTGATAGAGTATATAAAAAAGCTTGGGATGATGAAAGAATTTTCAAGCTCTTTAAAGAAGAGAGAGGTGAGCACTTTGATCCAAAATTAATAGACCTCTTCTTTGAAAACATAGATAAGATATTAGCAGTAAGAGAACACTTTAAAGATGCATACCAAGAAAATGTAGTTGATAAAGAGATAAATACAAAAGAGATCAAGATTCTTGGAGCTTATGGAACAAGAGCAAAGGGTTTTGGTACAAGTTCATTTTTACTAAATAAAAGTAATGTAATAGATGCTGGAAATATATTAGCTACATTAGATGAAGAGAGTATCCATATAGAAAATATATGGTTAACTCATTCTCATCTAGATCATATAAGTGATATTGCATATATATTAGATAACTACTTCTCTATGAGAACCAAGACTCTGAATATTATGGGATTACCAGGAACGCTAAACGCATTGAAAAAACATTTCTTCAATAATTTAATATGGCCTGACTTCTCAACAATAACTTTAACTAAGTCAGATACCCCAGCACTATCATATACAGAAATAGAATTAGGTAAAGAGTATGCACTTAATGAAAATGAATCTATAGAAGCATTTAAGACAGATCATACCGTTCCTAGCTGTGGATATATTTTTAAAAGGGAAGGTGATTCACTCTTAATTACAGCAGATACTTATGCTTTAGATAATGTAATAGAGATAATTGATAGTAGAAAAGATATAAATTCTATAGTAATAGAATGTTCCTTTCCATCAAGTATGCCAATGCTAGCAAAAGAGAGTAAACATTTAACACCAGAATTACTCTTTACAAGCATAGAAAACATCAAAAGAGATGATCTAAGACTATACATAAATCATATTAAGCCTAGCTTTTTAGTTAAGATAGCTAACGAAATCCATGAATATAGGGGTAAATTCGAGCCAATTATATTGAAAGATGAAGATTTTATAGATTTCTCTAAAAAACCCTTGACATAGAAAAGCATTTGCACTATAATTCTGATTCAATTTCGATGCTGACATAGCTCAGTTGGCTAGAGCAGTTGATTTGTAATCAACAGGCCCGGGGTTCAAATCCTCGTGTCAGCACCATTGAAATAGAATATTAGAAACAGTGTTAGACCAGATATTATAAATGGTGGGATAGTCAAGTGGCCAACGACGGTGGACTGTAAATCCGCTCCCTTTGGGTTCAGAGGTTCGACTCCTCTTCCCACCACCATTCAATGGCACATGCGGGCGTAGCTCAGTTGGCTAGAGCGTCAGCCTTCCCAGCTGAGGGTCGAGGGTTCGAGTCCATTCACCCGCTCCATTGAAACCTTTTAATTTCTGGAAGCTGAAGTACAATTTCAATTTAAATTACTTCATATATAGATATCTATATAGCTTTAAATCTAATCAAAAAAAACTAATATAAAAATAAAAAAAATTATGCAATTATTGCTTGTGTATATTTTACTATTACTATCTGTGCTCTCGTGGCTCAGGGGTAGAGCACTTCCTTGGTAAGGAAGAGGCCGGCGGTTCAAATCCGCTCGTGAGCTCCATTTTAAAAATAATAGTTAAAATTTAAGCAATAATTGAATGATTTTTGGGTACAATCCCGTTTCAATTCACAATTAAAGTCGGAGGACACTATGGCAAAAGAAAAGTTTGAGCGTAATAAACCGCATGTAAACATTGGAACTATTGGTCACGTTGATCATGGTAAAACAACATTAACAGCAGCTATTACTGCAGTATTAGCAGTAACTAATGGTGCAGCACTTATGGATTACGATGCAATCGATAATGCTCCAGAAGAAAGAGAACGTGGTATTACTATCGCTACTTCACACGTTGAGTATGAGACTGACGCTCGTCACTATGCACACGTTGATTGTCCAGGTCACGCGGATTATGTTAAGAACATGATTACAGGTGCTGCACAAATGGATGGTGCTATTCTTGTTGTTTCTGCAGCAGATGGCCCAATGCCACAAACACGTGAGCACATTCTTCTTTCTAAGCAAGTTGGTGTTCCTTACCTAGTTGTTTTCATGAACAAAGAAGATATGGTTGATGATGAAGAATTAATGGAACTAGTTGAGATGGAAATTCGTGAACTTCTTGATATGTATGATTTCCCAGGTGATGATACTCCAATCACTGCTGGATCAGCTCTTAAAGCTCTTGAAGAAGCGAAAACTGGTACTCTTGGTGAGTGGTCAGCTAAAATTCAACAACTAATGAAGACAGTTGATGAGTATATTCCTGAGCCTACTCGTGAAACTGATAAAGATTTCTTAATGCCTGTTGAAGATGTTTTCTCAATCTCTGGTCGTGGAACAGTTGTAACTGGTCGTATCGAGCGTGGTACTGTTAAAATTGGTGAAGAAGTTGAAATCGTTGGTATTAGAGATACACAGAAAACTACTGTAACTGGTGTTGAAATGTTTCGTAAAGAAATGGATCAAGGTGTAGCTGGTGACAACTGTGGTATTCTAGTTCGTGGTATTGGTAAAGATGACGTTGAGCGTGGTCAAGTACTTTGTAAGCCAGGTACTATTACTCCTCACACTAAATTTACAGCTGAGATCTATGTTCTAAGTAAAGATGAAGGTGGTCGTCATACTCCATTCTTCAACGGTTACCGTCCTCAGTTCTACGTTCGTACAACTGACGTTACAGGTGCAATCACTTTACCAGAAGGTACAGAGATGGTTATGCCAGGTGATAACGTTAGCATTACTGCTGAGTTAATTCATCCAATTGCAATGGAACAAGGTACTAAGTTCGCTATCCGTGAAGGTGGTAGAACTGTTGGTGCTGGTGTTGTTGCTGAGATTCTTGCATAATTCGCTTACGCGAATTTTGCATTAATCCTTTTAAAGGTTAATTAACATGAGAGAAGCAATTCACTTAGGTTGTGAGAAATGTACTAGACGTAATTATCACACAACTAAAAATAAAAAAACTCATACTGAAAAATTTTCAGTAAGAAAATATTGTAAGTTCTGTAGAGAACATACAACTCACAAAGAGATGAAACTGTAATCCAGTTTTGTTTCTAACTTGTTTTCTTTAAATGCAACTAGTTGCATGAGCATTCTGCTGAAGAAAACATAGTGTTAACGCAGTAATTTGGACTTGTTCAAATTTCGTTAGTATAATAATAGGCGCATAGCTCCAATGGTAGAGCACCGGATTCCAAATCCGGGTGTTGCGGGTTCGAGTCCCCCTGTGCCTGCCACTTCCATTAATTATTAGTGAAGCTTTGAGCTTTATTTATAATTAATGCACTTTTAGGAAAGTTTAATGAATTTAGGTACACACATAAGAAATGCAAGATCAGAATTAACTAAGGTAATCTTTCCTACGAAAGGTCAGGTTAAACAAGCATACATTTCTGTTTTAATAGTTGTTACAGTTATCGCAGCTTTTTTAGCTCTAGTTGACTTAGTTATGTCATCAGTAATGTCAGCACTTTTAGGTTAAGGAGAAAATATGGCACATCAATGGTACTCAATACAAACATATGGTAGCGAGAGAGCTGTTCGCGAAGCAATCCTTAATATGATTGAAGAGATGGGATTACAAGATCACATCGCAGAAGTAATTGTTCCAACTGAAGATGTTATTGAAGTTAAAGACGGTAAAAAGAAAATTACTGAGCGTTCATTATACTCTGGTTATGTATTTGCAAATATTGACTTAAACACTGAAGTTCAGCATCTTATAACAGCCTTACCAAAAGTATCTGGATTTATCGGTGAGGCAAATACACCGACACCTCTTAGTGAGCATGATATTAATGTTATCTTAGATCGTGTAAATAATCGTGCAGCACCTAAACCAAAAGTATATTTTGACAATGGTGAAACTGTTCGTATTATAGATGGTCCGTTTGCTAACTTTACAGCAACTGTAGATGAGTATGATTTAGAGCATGGTACTCTAAAACTTAATGTTTCGATTTTTGGTAGAGCAACTCCGGTTGATATCTCTTACACTCAAGTTGAAAAGATAATTTAATTTAAAAAAGGAAATAAACATGGCAAAAAAAGTTATGGACTATATCAAGCTACATATCGAAGCTGGTAAAGCAAACCCTGCACCACCAGTAGGACCAGCATTAGGACAACGTGGTGTTAACATCATGGAATTCACAAAAGCATTCAATGAAAAAACAAAAGATAAAATGGGATTCAAAGTTCCTGTTATTATTACAGTTTATACTGACAGAAGTTTTACTTTTGTTACTAAACAACCACCTGCATCAGCACTTCTTATGAAAGCAGCTGGACTAAAAAAAGGTACTGATAATCCTCTTATAAAAAAAGTTGGAAAAATCACTCGTGCTCAATTAATGGAAGTTGTTGACGCAAAAATCCAAGATTTGAACACAAATGACAGAGAAATAGCTGCTAATACTATAGCTGGCTCAGCTCGTTCAATCGGTATCGAAGTAGTAGATTAATAATCACAATCATATACCACAGTGATTTTAAATTTAGTGGCAGAATTACATAGGAGAATTTGAAAATGAGTAAAAGATATAAACAATTATTAGAAAAATTTGATAATACAAAAGCATATGGTGTTACAGATGCAGCAAGCACTGTAAAAGATTTAAAAAGTGCAAAATTTGACGAAACTGTTGAACTTGCTCTTAACTTAAATGTTGATCCAAGACACGCTGACCAAATGGTTCGTGGTGCAATCGTACTTCCACATGGAACTGGTAAAACTGTTCGTGTTGCTGTTTTTGCAAAAGGCGTTAAAGCTGATGAAGCTAAAGCTGCTGGTGCTGATATCGTTGGTACTGATGATTTAGTGGCACAAATTAAAGAGGGAATCTTCAACTTTGATGTAGTTGTTGCTGCACCAGACTGTATGGGACTTGTTGGTCAAATCGGTCGTATTCTAGGACCAAAAGGTCTTATGCCTAACCCTAAAACCGGTACTGTAACTCCAGATGTTGCTACTGCTATTAAAAATGTTAAAGGTGGTCAAGTTAACTTTAGAGTTGATAAGAAAGGTAATATTCATGCTGGTATCGGTAAAGTAAGTTTTGAAGCTAGTCAAATTGCTGAGAACTTAGTTTCTTTACTTCAAGCTATTAATAAACAAAAACCTGCTTCTGCTAAAGGTCGTTATATTAAAACTGGAGCACTTAGTTTAAATATGAGTCCTGCAGTAAAACTAGATGTAAACGAATTAACTGATATTAAATAATTATTAGTAATTTTCAGTGTCTTAATTTTGATTAAGACACTAAAAAGTTACTACTTTGGTAACTGCATTTTATGGACTAGAGATATAGGGGCGAAAGCTTAATTTGTTACATTGTGACATGCCTGTTGAAGTGTTGTCTGGGAAGGAGAAATTCTATGACAAAAACACAAAAAGCTGAAATTATTGAAGTACTTTCTACTGAGTTTAAAGACGCCCAAGCCGTAATCTTTTGTGATTACAGAGGTTTAAGCGTTTCTGAGTTAGAAAGTTTAAGAAATATCGCACGTGAAAAAGAAGCAAAAGTTCAAGTTGTTAAAAATACTTTAGCAACTATCGCTCTTGAAAAAGCTGATTTGACGGGTGTTGAGTTAATAGATACAAATATCTTAGTGTGGGGTGGAGATTCTGTTGCAACTTCTAAAGTTGTTGCTGAGTTTGCTAAAAATAATGAGAAATTCATTATTAAATCTGCATATGTAGATCGTGAAGTTGCTGACGCTGCTAAAGTTGAAGCATTTGCTAAACTTCCAGGACGTGATGAGTTACTTGGTATGCTTGCCGCTACTTGGATGGCACCTGTTGCTAACTTTACTATTGGTCTTAACGCTCTTAAAGAGAAAAAAGAAGAAGAAGCTGCTGCATAAGCAGTTAATTTTATAAATATAATTAAAATAAGGAATTACACATGGCTGTAACTAAAGAAGACGTATTAGAATTTATTTCAGGACTTTCTGTATTAGAACTTTCTGAATTAGTAAAAGAATTTGAAGAAAAATTCGGTGTATCTGCTCAACCTGTAGCGGTTGCTGGTGGTGCTGTAGCTGGTGAAGCTGCTGCTGAGCAAACTGAGTTTGATGTTGTATTAACTGACGTTGGTGCTAAAAAAATTGGTGTTATTAAAGCTGTTCGTGCTCTTACTGGTCTTGGACTTAAAGAAGCAAAAGATGCTTGTGAAGCTTTACCATCTACAATCAAAGAGGGCGTAGATAAAGAAACTGCTGAAGAAGCTAAAGCTGCTCTAGTAGAAGCTGGTGCAACAGTAGAAGTTAAGTAATTACTTAATACCCCCTTTTGGGGGTACGCAGGAAATTTATTTCCTGTGCAAACTAGCTAATTCTGGGCGCTTTTACAATGAGATTTAGTCTCTTTGTAAAAGTGCCCTTATGTCGTTTATAAGCACTGTAAAATAAGCTCTTGTTAGAGCCCCACAAAATTTATTCAAGGACGCTTGAATATGATACTAATTACTTATCGAGGTAGCCTATGTTAAACACTTTATACTCCGGAAACCGTCTTCGTGTAGACTTCTCTAAAACTCCTCAACAGATTGAAGTACCAAACTTATTACAACTTCAACAAAGTTCATATGATAACTTTTTGATGCTAAATGCTAAAGATAGAGCGGCTAGTGGTATAGAACAAGTATTTCAATCAGTTTTTCCTATTCATGATACTCAAAACAGACTTACTGTTGAATATATTGGTAGCGAAGTAGCGAATCCAAAATATACTGTTCGAGAATGTATGGAACGTGGTCTTACTTATGCTGTTAGCTTAAGAATGAAAACTCGTTTAGTACTTTGGGATAGAGATGAAAACACTAAAGAAAAACTTGGTGTAAAAGATATTAAAGAGCAAAGTATATTTGTTCGTGATATTCCACTTATGACTGAAAGAACTTCATTTATTATCAATGGTGTTGAGCGTGTTGTTGTTAATCAGCTTCATAGATCACCTGGTGTTATTTTTAAAGAAGAAGAATCAACAACAGCTGGAAATAAACTAATCTATACTGGACAAATTATTCCAGACCGTGGATCATGGTTATACTTCGAGTATGATCCAAAAGATATTCTTTATATGAGAATAAATAAACGTCGTAAAGTTCCTGTAACAATAATGTTCCGTGCTTTAGGTTACTCTAAGCAAGATATCTTAAAACTTTTCTACCCTATTCAAACTATTAGTATTGATGATAACAAATTTACGATGGATTTTAATCCAAGTGACTTTGTATCAAGACTTGCTTATGATCTAATAGATACAGATGGTAAAGTACTTGTACAAGCAGGTAAAAGACTTTCAGCTAAAAAAGCACAAAAGTTTATTGAAGATGGACTTACAACAATAGAGTATCCACTTGAAATTCTTATTGATCGTTATTTAGCTGAGCCTATTATAGATCCAGAGACTGGTGAAATTCTTTTTGATACTATGACTCATATTGATGAAACTAAACTTAAAAAGATGGCTGAGATTGGCGTTAGCGGATTTAAAATTGCGAATGATCTAGCTGAAGGTGTTGATGGATCTATTATTAATGCTTTTAATGCAGATGCAGATTCTCTTAAACTATTGAAACAAACTGAAGAAATCGAAGATGAAAATGATTTAGCTGCTATTCGTATCTATAAAGTTATGAGACCTGGTGAGCCAGTTACTAAAGAAGCTGCGAAGATTTTTGTTAAGCAACTTTTCTTTGATCCAGAAAGATATGACCTAACTAAAGTTGGTCGTATGAAAATGAATCATAAACTAGGACTTAATATTCCAGAATATGTAACTGTTTTAACTCACGAAGATGTAATTAACTCTGTTAAGTATGTAATTAAAGTAAAAAATGGTCAAGGGCATATTGATGATAGAGATCACTTAGGTAACCGTCGTATTCGTTCAATTGGCGAGTTGCTTGGTAATGAGTTACATAATGGTCTTATCAAAATGCAAAAAGCTATTAGAGACAAATTATCTACTATGAGTGGACCAATGGCTGAGTTAATGCCTCATGATTTAATAAACTCAAAAATGATTACTTCTACAATTATGGAATTTTTCTCTGGTGGACAACTTTCACAGTTTATGGATCAAACAAATCCTTTATCTGAAGTTACACACAAACGTCGTCTTTCTGCACTTGGTGAAGGTGGTCTTGTTAAAGAACGTGCCGGTTTTGAAGTACGTGACGTACACCCGACTCACTATGGTAGAATCTGTCCTATTGAGACTCCAGAGGGTCAAAATATTGGTCTTATCAATACTCTTGCAACTTACTCAAAAGTAAATGAGCATGGTTTTATTGAAGCTCCATATAAAGTTATGAAAGAAGGGAAAGTTACAAACGAAATTGTATACTTAACTGCGACTCAAGAAGAGGGTATTAAAATTGCAGCTGCATCAAATAAGCTTGATGATAATGGACAATTTATTGATACTCTAATTACTACAAGAATAGATGGTGAAAATTTACTTCGTCCTCCTGTTGAATGTTTATACGCGGACCTTTCATCTCATATGGTTGTTGGTGTAGCTGCTTCACTTATTCCATTCTTAGAACACGATGATGCCAATCGTGCTCTAATGGGATCAAATATGCAACGTCAAGCGGTTCCTTTACTCCGTCCACTTGCTCCAATGGTAGGAACAGGTGTTGAAAAACTTGTTGCTCGTGATTCTTGGGAGTGTGTTAAGGCTAAGAGATCTGGTGTTGTTGAAAAAGTTGATGGTAAGCACATTTATGTAATGGGTGATGATGATGGAGAAATCTATATAGATTACTATCCATTACAAAAAAATCTTCGTACGAATCAAAATACTTCTTTTGCTCAAAAGCCAATCGTAAATGTTGGACAAAAAGTAAGAAAAGACCAAGTTATTGCTGATGGTCCAAATATGGATCAAGGTGAGTGAGCACTTGGTGTTAATGCTATG
Source organism: Sulfurimonas sp. (assembly GCA_027858865.1). Lineage (GTDB taxonomy): Bacteria > Campylobacterota > Campylobacteria > Campylobacterales > Sulfurimonadaceae > Sulfurimonas. The sequence goes on from JAQIBW010000304.1 coordinate 15,910, forward strand.
GTTGCTTTCATGCCTTGGAATGGTTATAACTTTGAAGATGCCATCGTAATCTCAGAGAGATTATTTCGTAAAGATGCATTTACTTCAGTTCATATCTATGAAAAAGAACTTGAAGCAAGAGAACTTAAGCATGGTGTTGAAGAGATTACTCGTGATATTCCAAATGTTAGAGATGATGAACTTGTTCACCTAGATGAGAGTGGTATTATTAAAATTGGTACTGCTGTAAGCGGTGGCATGATTCTAGTTGGTAAAGTTTCTCCAAAAGGTGAAGTTAAACCAACTCCAGAAGAGCGTTTACTTCGTGCAATCTTTGGTGAAAAAGCTGGTCACGTTATAAACAAATCACTTTACTGTCCTCCAAGTATGGAAGGTGTAATTGTTGATGTTAAAATCTTTACAAAAAAAGGTTATGACAAAGATCCACGTGCACTAGAACTTGAAAAAGAAGAGAGAGATTACTTAGAGCGTGAGCACTATGATCGTCTTCTAATGATAGATAAAGAAGAAATGTTAAGAATTACTAAACTTTTAACAAAAGAGGCTTTAGTTTCTGATATTAAAATTGCTGATACCCAGTACAAATCTGGAGATATCATAAATGGTGCAGATTTAGTAGAAGTAAACCGTTTTGCAATGAATGCTATTGTTAAATCATTTAGTGAAGAGATTCAAGATGAATACAATAAAACTAAAAACTACTTTCAAAAAGAGAAAAGACTTTTCCGTGATGAACACGAAGAGAAACTAACTATTTTAGAAAAAGATGACATTTTAGCTAATGGTGTTGTTAAGTATGTAAAAATATATATTGCTACTAAACGTCAACTTAAAGTTGGTGATAAAATGGCTGGTCGTCACGGAAATAAAGGTATTGTTTCTATAATAGTTCCCGAAGTTGATATGCCATATATGGAAGATGGAAGAAGTGTTGATGTATGTCTTAATCCTCTAGGTGTTCCATCTCGTATGAATATTGGACAAATCTTAGAGATGCACTTAGGTATGGCAGGTCGTGAACTTGGTAACCAGATCTTAGAGCAATTTGAGACTAAACAAAAAGATTTCATAGATAACCTTCGTGCTAAAATGATTGCTATTTCTGATGTTGCAGGATTGATGAACGCTGCTAAAGTTATTGGCGAGATGAGTGATGAAAAATTCTTACACTATGCTCGTGACTGGTCAAAAGGTGTTAGATTTGCTACACCAATTTTCGAAGGTGTAAATGCTGTTGAATTTGCTAAACTATTTGAATTAGCAAAAATGGATACAGATGGAAAAGTTGTACTTTATAACGGTATGACAGGTGAGAAGATTAAAGAGCGTGTAAACGTTGGTTATATGTATATTCTTAAACTACATCACTTGGTTGATGAAAAAATCCATGCTCGTTCAACTGGACCATATTCGCTTGTTACTCAACAACCGGTTGGTGGTAAAGCACTATTTGGTGGACAAAGATTTGGAGAGATGGAAGTTTGGGCTCTAGAAGCTTATGGAGCTTCTGCAGTTCTTAAAGAGATGCTGACTATTAAATCAGATGATGTTGATGGTCGTGTTCGCGCTTATAAAGCAATTACAAAAGGTGAGTTGATACCAGCTTCTGGTATCCCTGAAACGTTATTTGTATTAACAAAAGAGCTTCAAGCATTGGCTCTTGATGTAGAGATTTTTGACGAGGTTGAAGACGATGAGTAAATTAGTACCTATTGAAGTAACAGAAGAGAAAAGACCAAAAGATATTAAACAGTTGCAGTTTCGTTTAGCTTCTCCTGAGAAAGTAATGTCTTGGAGTCATGGTGAAGTTAAAAAACCTGAGACTATTAATTATCGTACTCTTAAGCCAGAGCGTGATGGACTTTTCTGTGCGAAAATTTTTGGACCTGTAAGAGACTATGAGTGTCTTTGTGGTAAATACAAGAAGATGCGTTATAAAGGTGTGGTATGTGAGAAGTGTGGTGTTGAAGTAACAAGCACTAAAGTTCGTCGTAACCGTATGGGTCACATCGAACTTGTAACTCCTGTTGCACATATTTGGTATGTTAGTTCATTACCTTCAAGAATTGGTACACTGCTTGGTATCAAAATGAAAGATTTAGAACGTGTACTTTACTATGAAGCATATATAGTTGAGTCTGGTGGCGAAGCATATTATGATGCAGAAGCAAAAACACCAGTACTTAAGTATGATGTTTTAAATGAAGAGCAATACAGAACTTTAGTTCAAAGATTTGATGCACTTGGCTTTAAAGCTCGTATGGGTGGTGAAGTGGTTCGTGATTTATTAGATTCTATTGATTTAGTTGATTTAATTACTCAACTAAAAGAAGATATTGAACTTACAAAATCTGAAGCAAAAAGAAAAACTATTGCAAAAAGACTTAAAGTTATTGAGTCATTTTTAAATTCTGGAAATAATCCTGCATGGATGATGTTAACAGTACTTCCTGTTCTTCCTCCAGATTTAAGACCTCTAGTATCACTAGATGATGGTAAATTTGCTGTTTCAGATGTAAATGACCTTTACCGTCGTGTTATTAACCGTAATCAACGCCTTAAGCGTCTAGTTGAGCTTGAGGCTCCTGAGATTATTGTTCGTAATGAGAAACGTATGCTTCAAGAATCTGTTGATGCGCTATTTGACAATGGTCGTCGTGCTAATGCTGTAAAAGGTGCTAACAAACGTCCACTTAAGTCTTTAAGTGAGATTATTAAAGGTAAGCAGGGACGTTTCCGTCAAAACTTACTTGGTAAACGTGTTGACTTTTCTGGTCGTTCTGTAATCGTTGTTGGACCATCTTTAAGAATGGATCAGTGTGGATTACCTAAGAAAATGGCTCTTGAGCTGTTCAAGCCACACTTGATTGCAAAACTTGAAGATAAAGGTTATGCTACTACAGTTAAAGCTGCTAAGAAGATGATCGAAGACAAAACAAACGAAGTTTGGGAATGTCTAGCTGAGATAGTTGATGGTTACCCGGTTATGCTTAATCGTGCGCCTACGCTTCACAAGCTTTCAATTCAAGCGTTTCACCCTAAACTTATTGATGGTAAAGCTATTCAGCTTCATCCACTAGTTTGTGCTGCCTTCAATGCCGACTTTGATGGTGACCAGATGGCTGTGCACGTACCTTTATCTTCTGCTGCTATTGCTGAATGTAAAGTACTTATGCTTGCATCTATGAATATTATGCTTCCTGCATCTGGTAAAGCGATTGCTACACCATCTCAGGATATGGTTCTTGGTATCTACTACATTACTTTAGAAAAAAATGGTGTAAAGGGAAGTAATAAACTTTTTGCAAATGTTGATGAAGTAAGAATTGCTATTGAGCATGATGCTCTTGATCTTCATGCAAAAGTAAGAACTAGAATTGATGGTAGAATAATTCATACAACAGCTGGACGTATGCTTCTTAAAGCAATTCTTCCAGATTTTGTTCCTTCTGAGCTATGGAACAGAGTTATGAAGAAAAAATACATCAATGAAATTGTTGATTATGTTCAAAAGCACGGTGGTATCGGTATAACTGCTTCATTCCTTGATCGTTTAAAAGATTTAGGTTTCAAGCATGCAACGGAATCTGGTGTATCTATTTCTATTGATGATATTATCATCCCAGAGACAAAACCGGCTAAAATAATTGACTCTAAAAATAGAGTTATAGAGATTCAAAAGCAGTTTGAAGCAGGTCTTTTAACTGAACAAGAAAGATATAATAAAATTATTGATGTTTGGACTGATACTAATAATACTCTAGCTTCTCAGATGATGGATTTAGTTCAGACAGATAAGGATGGATTTAACTCTATTCATATGATGGCTGATTCTGGTGCCCGTGGTTCTGCAGCCCAGATTCGTCAGTTAGCTGGTATGCGTGGTCTTATGGCTAAACCAAGTGGTGATATTATTTAAACTCCGATTATTTCAAACTTTAAAGAGGGACTTAACGTAATTGAGTACTTCATTTCAACTCACGGTGCTAGAAAAGGTCTTGCCGATACAGCACTTAAAACAGCGAATGCAGGTTATCTAACTCGTAAGCTTGTTGATGTTGCACAAAATGTTAAGATTATTGAACACGATTGTCATACTCATGAAGGTATTGAGATTTCAGATATAAGTGATCAAAATACTCTAATTGAATCTTTAGAAGACAGACTTAACGGTAGAGTCTTAGCTGATGATGTTATTGACCCAATATCAAATGAGATTTTATTTGCTGAGGGAACTCTTCTTGATGAAGTAAGTGCTAAAGTTGTTTCAGAAGCTGGAATCAAAACAGCACATATTAGAACTCCTACAACTTGTAAAAGTGAAAAAGGAATTTGTGCTCTATGTTATGGTGTTAATCTTGCGACAGGTTTCATTGTTCGTACTGGTGAAGCAGTTGGTATTATTGCCGCACAGTCTATTGGTGAGCCGGGTACTCAGCTTACGCTACGTACGTTCCACGTTGGTGGAACTGCTAGTTCAACTGCACAAGAACGTCAAGTTGTAGCTGAAAAAGAAGGTTTTATACGTTACTACAACCTTAAAAGTTACGTTTCAAAAGAGGGTAAAAACATAGTTGCAAACAGAAGAAATGCTGCTGTACTTTTAGTTGAACCTAAAATTAAAGCTCCATTTTCTGGTAAAATTGATATTCAAACTATTCATAATGAAGTTATTATTAGCATAACTTCGGCAAGTGAGACAGTTCGTTATGCTCTTCGTAAAAATGAAATTGCTAAGCCAAATGAACTGGCTGGTATTGCCGGACAGATTGAAGGTAAATACTACTTCCCATATGAAATTGGATCTGAAGTAACTGAATCTGAGTCTATTGTTGAGACTATTAAAGATGGTTGGAATGTACCTAGTAGAATTCCATACGCATCAGAAATTCTAGTTAAAAATGGAGCACCTGTTACTCAAAAAATATTAGCTAAAGAAGAGGGTACTGTTAAGTACTTCCTACTTAAGGGTGATTATTTAGAGAGATTTGAAGGTCTTAAAGCTGGATATGAAGTTGTTGAAAAAGGTCTATTTGCTACTGTCGTTGATTCAAATCACCGTGAAGCAATCAGACACTACATTGCTCGTGGTTCTGTTATAGTTACAGAAGATGATGCAATTGTTGATTCTACAACACTTATTGCTAAACCTACAAGTGATGAGTCAACTGTTATTGCTGAATGGGATCCATATTCTAACCCTGTAATTACAGAGGCTAATGGTGTAGTTCAATATGAAGATATCATTGTTGGTACTACAGCAACAGAACAACTTGATGAGTTAACTGGTAAAACACGTCTTATGATCAATGACCATATTTCAGCTGAATACAAACCTACAATTGTACTTGCTACTGAAGATGGTGAGTTATTAAGATATGCTATTAGTCCTAAGTCGTCTCTGTTTGTTGATGATGGTGCAACTGTGAAAGTAGCAGATATTATTGCCAAAACACCAAAAGCACTTCAAAAATCAAGTGATATTACTGGTGGTCTTCCTCGTGTATCTGAACTATTTGAAGGTCGTCGTCCAAAAGCAACTGCGTTAATCTCTGAGATTGACGGTATAGTAAGCTTCGGTAAACCACTACGTGGTAAAGTACGTATCGTTATAGCATCTGAAAATGGAATAGTTAAAGAGTACTTCGTAGATAAATCACATGTTGCAGTTGTTGCAGTAAATGACTTTGTTCACGCTGGTGAGAGACTTACTACTGGTATTATCTCTTCTCATGAACTACTTCGAATTATGGGTGTTAAGGCACTTTATAACTACCTAGTAAGTGAAGTTCAGCAAGTTTACCGTTCTCAAGGGGTAAACATCGCAGATAAACACATTGAAGTTATCTTCACTCAGATGCTTAGACAAATCAGAATTGTAAAATCTGGTGATACTAAGTTTATCCAAGGTGATTTAATATCTAAGGCTAAGTTCAAAGCTGAGAATAATAAGATTATTCGTCTTGGTGGTCGTCCATCAATTGCTGAGCCGTTCTTAGTTGGTATTACAAGAGCTGCTGTTGCTGCAGATAGTATTATCTCAGCTGCATCTTTCCAAGATACAACTAAAGTTCTTACCGAGGCAGCTGTTTCAGCTAAGATTGATGATCTTAACGACCTTAAAGAGAATGTTATTATCGGTCGTACTATTCCTGTTGGAACTGGTATATATAAAGATCAAGAAGTTGTTTTTCAAGACGAAGATTAGTAGAAAAAAACTTTATTTATTCGCTACTACGCTTTTGCGTAGTAGCGTTTAATTCTCATTCTGAACCACAAATATTAATCCTCACTTAAAATAAGCTAACTTTAATCACCTTTTGTATATTATTACGCGTCTATAACTCTCTAAAAATAGTGAGTTAAATTCTACTGGAAAATTAAGTAAAGGAATTGTATGCCTACAATCAATCAATTGATTCGTAAAGAGCGTAAAAAAGTGATTAAAAAATCAAAATCACCAGCTCTTGTATCGTGTCCACAGCGTCGTGGTGTTTGTACTCGTGTTTACACAACTACACCAAAAAAACCTAACTCGGCTTTAAGAAAAGTTGCGAAAGTTAGATTAAATTCAGGTTTTGAAGTTATTTCTTATATCGGTGGTGAAGGTCATAACCTTCAAGAGCACTCAATAGTTCTTGTTCGTGGTGGTCGTATTAAAGATTTACCTGGTGTTAAGTATCATATTGTTCGTGGTGCTTTAGATACTGCTGGTGTTGCTAATCGTATGGTTGCTCGTTCTAAATACGGAACAAAGAGACCTAAAAAATAGTCATATGACTAGAATATTCAAGCTAGCTACAGGATAAACTTTAAGTAGTTTATTTTGAGTAAATTTGAGAAAATTGAAGAAAAAGGAAATTCTAAATGAGAAGAAGAAAAGCTCCCGTTCGTGAAATTATGCCTGACCCAGTTTATGGAAGCAAAGTTTTAACGAAATTTATAAATAAAATTATGTTAGATGGTAAAAAATCTACAGCAGAAAAAATCATTTATAGTGCTATGGATATCATTAGCTCACGTGGTGAAAAAACTGGTATAGATACATTTAATGAAGCTATTGATAATATTAAACCAATTATTGAAGTAAAAAGTCGCCGTGTTGGTGGTGCTACTTATCAAGTTCCAGTAGAAGTACGCCCGGTACGTCAACTATCATTATCTATCAGATGGTTAATTGATTCTGCTCGTAAGAGAAATGAAAGAACTATGGCTGAGAGATTAGCAAACGAATTAATGGACGCATCATCTGATAAAGGTAACGCATTCAAGAAAAAAGAAGATACTTATAGAATGGCAGAAGCTAATAAAGCATTTGCTCATTACCGTTGGTAATCACTCTTTTCTAACGCTAAGGGAAGTAATTCCCTTAACTACGTTAACACTGGGTTTTACTCGTGCTGTAAGGCTTAAGTTTGTTAACAAACTTTTAACAGAGATGGAAACATCTTTATCGAAATCACCTCTTTTGTAAGTAAATAGACTTTATTTATAAAAGAGGTTATCTCTCAACTAATTTATACAAGGTACAAAACAATGGCAAGAAGTCACAAACTAAATGATGTAAGAAATATCGGTATTGCTGCGCATATTGATGCGGGTAAAACAACAGCTACAGAAAGAATTTTATTCTATACTGGTGCTGAACATAAAATCGGTGAGGTTCATGATGGTGCTGCTACTATGGACTGGATGGAACAAGAACAAGAACGTGGTATTACAATTACTTCTGCTGCTACTACTTGTGAGTGGGCTGGTAAACAGATAAATATTATCGATACTCCGGGTCACGTTGACTTTACTATTGAAGTTGAGCGTTCTATGCGTGTACTTGATGGTGCTGTTTCAGTATTCTGTGCTGTTGGTGGTGTTCAGCCTCAATCAGAAACAGTTTGGAGACAAAGAAATCGTTATAAAGTTCCATCAATTGTTTTTGTTAACAAAATGGATAGAACTGGTGCAGACTTCTATGAAGTTGAAACTCAGATTCGTGAAAAACTAAAAGGTAACCCTGTTCCAATTCAGTTACCAATTGGTGCAGAAGCTGAATTTGACGGTGTTATAGATTTAGTTACAATGAATGCTGTTCTTTGGGACAAAGATGCTGCTATGGGTTCTAATTACCATGTTGAAGAGATTCCTGCTAACTTACTAGAAAGAGCTGAAGAATATAGAGAAAAAATGATTGAATCTATCTCAGAAGCCGATGGTAATGAAGAACTTGCTGAAAAATATTTAGAGGGTGAAGAACTTTCTCAAGAAGAAATCATTGAAGGTATAAAAGCAGCTACTATTGGTATGCATATAGTACCAATGACTTGTGGTACTGCATTTAAAAATAAAGGTATTCAAACTCTACTTGATGCTGTTGTAGCTTACTTACCATCTCCTATGGAATCAGCACCTATTATGGGGACATTAATGGATGATGAAGAAGTATCAGTTGCTGTTCCTTCAACTGATGGTGGTGATTTTGCAGCATTAGCATTCAAAATTATGACTGACCCATTTGTTGGTGTTCTTACTTTTATTCGTGTTTACCGTGGTTCATTAGAAGCAGGTTCATTCGTTCATAACTCTACTAAAGATAAAAAAGAGAGAATAGGCCGTATCGTAAAAATGCATGCTATAAAACGTGAAGAAGTAAAAGCAATCTATGCTGGTGAAATTGGTGCAGTGGTTGGTCTTAAAGCAACTACAACTGGTGATACTTTATGTACAGGTGAAGAAAAAGTTGTTTTAGAGAGAATGGATTTCCCAGAACCAGTTATCTCTGTTGCAGTTGAGCCAAGAACTAAAGCTGACCAAGAAAAAATGGGTATAGCTCTAAGTAAACTTGCTGCTGAAGATCCATCTTTCAAAGTTCATACTGATGAAGAGACTGGACAAACTATTATTTCAGGAATGGGTGAGTTACACCTTGAGATTCTTGTAGATAGAATGAAAAGAGAATTCGCTGTTGAAGCTGAAGTTGGTGCTCCTCAAGTTTCTTACCGTGAGTCAATCAAAGACGAAGTTAATCAAGAATACAAATATGCTAAGCAGTCTGGTGGTCGTGGTGCATTTGGTCATGTTTACCTTACTATTAAGCCAGGTGATGCTGGTACTGGTTTTGTATTCCACAACAATATTAAGGGTGGAGCAATTCCAAAAGAATTTATTCCTGCTGTTGAAAAAGGTTGTGCTGAGACAATGAGTAGTGGTGTTCTTGCGGGTTATCCAATGGAAGACATTGATATTACTCTTTATGATGGTTCTTACCATGATGTGGATTCAAATGAAATGGCATTTAAACTTGCTGCGTCTATGGGTTTCAAAGAGGGTTGTCGTAAAGCACGTCCAGCTATCTTAGAACCATTAATGAAAGTTGAAGTTGAAGTTCCTGAAGATTTTATGGGTGACGTTATCGGTGACCTTAACCGTCGTCGTGGTCAAATTAACAATATGAGTGAGCGTTCAGGTAACAAAATTGTTGATGCATTCGTTCCACTTGCTGAGATGTTTGGTTACTCAACTGACCTTCGTTCTGCAACTCAAGGACGTGCTACATACTCAATGGAATTCGATCACTATGAAGAAGTTCCAAGAAATGTATCTGAAGAGATTCAGAAAAAGAGAAACGGTTAATATAACCTTTCTCCCTCTCAATACTTCCACTTGGAAGTATTGAACTTATCTAAACACTCCCTTATTTTTTCTCAAATAACTTAGCAATAAAACCAGAAACAGCTCTTAGAAAAAAGAGTATTAAATATACAAAAAATGTATATAACAGTGGATGTATATAGTTAGCCTTATCTTGCATAAGTCCAAGTCTAGCAATTGGATCACTTAGCATATCCGGATGCATAAGAAAGATTAGCAGTGTTAGCAGAGCGGTGAATATAGTCAGTTCTTTTTTTAATATATCAATCATGTGATAATTCTATCATTATTATTCTGATATAATACAAAAAAATAAATTTTATGGATACTTAATG